>JAPORV010000488.1 GCA_026710055.1 Aestuariivita sp. | reverse complement strand
AAGGCCTGTCAGGCATAGCAGAGAACTTCGGTATCATCGCGGGAGTTAGGGTCGAAGGTGAGTTGTTCGATGGCAGTATTGCCAAGAAGGGGTTGTATGGCGAAGGATGTGCGCATAATGTGACCTTTCTTTCGAGAGATTCTGGCGAAGATTTGCTGATTTGGGGCAAATCTTGGTTATAATTGCTGATATTGTACTAGATACCCGCAATCTTCGCCAGAGACAAATGACAAAAGAGTCAACTTTTTCAGCGTTTTAATACTGATTTTTAGGTTTTTTTACAGACACTACCTAATAATGTGGAAAACTCACCCAATACCAGACCAACGCGCAAATCCGCCCCAAAACCAATCAAATTTTGCGGCAAAAGCGACGAATACAACCCAAGCTAAGGAAACTGGCAAAAATACTTTCCATCCTAAACGCATTAATTGGTCATAACGATATCGCGGCGTTATAGCCTTAACCATTGCAAACAAGAAAAAGAAGAACAGCATCTTTGCTACCATCCAATGAGCCCCATCTGCTAAACCGGGAATGGGGGACAACCAACCACCAAAAAACAATAAGCTCGTTAATGCACACATTAAAAAAATCGTGACATACTCACCCGCCATAAAAAGAAGAAATGGTGTAGAAGAATATTCAACTTGGTAACCTGCTACAAGCTCAGATTCGGCTTCTGGCAAATCAAATGGTGGTCGATTAGTCTCAGCCAACGCGCTAATGAAGAATAAAAACACCATCGGAAAATGTGGCAACCAATACCAACCCAAAAATCCAAAATTTGTATCCTGAGCATCAACTATTGCACCAAAATTCATGCTACCTGTTGAAATAATAACGCCAACGATAATTAATCCAATCGATACTTCATATGAAATCATTTGTGCCGCTGAACGCAAACTCCCAAGGAAAGGGTATTTTGAATTAGACGCCCATCCCCCCATGATGACGCCATAAACCTCCAGTGAGGAAATAGCAAAGACATATAATATAGCAACATTAATGTCTGACAAAACCCACCCATCGTTAAAGGGAATAACAGCCCAAGCGAGTAACGCAAGGACAAATGAAACAAGCGGTGCCAGCAAAAATATAGTTTTGTCTGCGCCCGCTGGTATAACAATTTCCTTAAATACATACTTAAAAACATCTGCTACCGATTGGAGCAAGCCAAATGTTCCAACAACATTTGGGCCGCGCCTCATTTGAACAGCAGCCCAAATTTTTCTATCACCATAGACTAAAAAAATAAGTGATATCATCACAAAGGCAATAATTGCGAACACCTGCACAATTATCAAAATCGCTATACCACTAGTAGTGGCAAAGAAATCAGTCATACATCATTATCCAGTCAATAATGCCTTTTGCTTTTATTGCACATACGCTGTGGTACATAAAAAGGCCATCAGAGCAATAGCAATTAATTTTATTTTGAACATTATTGAATTTGTACAAGTTTCTTCTTTCTGGGATTCTGGATTTGAATTCAATAAAAATCCAAAGAAAACTCTGGTTGTTTAAACAAGTCTACTGCAATATCCAGCTCATTATATATTCGTACTAACCATCAATAAGTCACTCTGCGGCAAGTGGCTTTTGACGCCTTGCCAAAGAATCAGCCGATAACTCCGCCATGAGCGGACTCGCGCGTGCTATTGGATTGGTCAGGTAATAATCTTCATATGCCGTTTGAAACGGGCCTTCTCCCAGTTTTTCGTAAGAAACTGCTTGCCACGCATTTTCCGGTACATCATCCAGTATAGCAAGATGCGGCACCTTCAAGAACATTTCTTGACGTAACTCTGCCAAACTATCCCACGGCTGCTTAGCGCTTAGTTGAGAAGACAACGCCCTCAAAATGGCCCAATTTTCTTTTGCTTCTCCTGGTGGAAAAGAAGCCCGAAATGCTAATTGTGGACGCCCCTCGGTGTTGACAAACAACCCATCTTCCTCGGTGTAAGCAGCCGATGGAAGAATTACATCTGCGCGATGCGCACCGTAATCCCCGTGGCTACCCTGATAAATGACAAATGCATGTTGATCAATTTTGATTTCATCAGTGCCAATATTATAGATTACATCAGCATCTGCTATGGTATTTATTCCTTCTGGATTCGTAGCATCAACATCCAACGCCCCTACCCGTCCAGCTGCGGTATGTAGGATCATCATTTTGGACTGCGTCTTTTCAGCAAAAGCCATCACGGTACCAAGCACTGCCTCACCATCGTAATCTCTTAATGCAGATTGCCCAATAATCACAATCGACGGATGGTCAATAATATCGATAGGATCATGTGTCAGAAGTTTCGATAATGCACATCTCCCGTCACCATGATGAACATAATCATACGTCAGGTTCCTTGCCTCACCAACTAATTCAATTTTGGCACCTGCTAACCACGCTTTACGAATTCTTGCATTAAAGACTGCCGCCTCAGTGCTTGGATCGCAACCGATCAAAAAGATGTGTTGAGCACTATCCATGTCTTCAATTCGTGCATTACCAACGTAAGCTGATCGATTACCCGTCTTTAACTTTGTGCCATCAGTTCGACATTCCACAACACCACCCTGTGCTTCAATGAGTTGTTTCAAGCTATAAGCCGTCTCTGTTGGTACCAAGTCACCGATAAGTCCAACCAGTTTTTTTGCCTCTTTTACGCGGTTCGCTGTAAAAGACAGTACTTCCGACCAATTTGATGGTCGTAACTTGCCTTGCTCACGAATATAGGGCCGATCTAACCGTTGACGACGTAATCCATCCCAAACAAAACGCGTTTTGTCTGAAATCCATTCCTCATTGATGCCATCATGATTGCGTGGTAAAATCCGCATGACCTCACGTCCTTTGGTATCAATGCGTATCGCAGACCCTAACGCATCCATGACATCAACGCTTTCAGTCTTCGTTAACTCCCAAGGCCGCGCGGTAAACGCATATGGTTTTGAGACCAATGCTCCGACTGGGCACAGATCAATGATATTTCCTTGCAAGTTACTATGAAGTGTTTCTCCAAGATACGATGTTATTTCAGCATCTTCACCACGTCCTGTTTGCCCCATCTGAGAAATACCCGCAACCTCCGTCGTAAATCTTACGCACCTTGTACAGGATATGCATCGGACCATATGAGTTTCTACCAGTGGTCCAAGATCTAAATCTTCAACAGCTCTTTTCGCTTCTGTATACCGACTAAAGTCCACGCCATAGGCAACTGCCTGATCCTGCAAGTCACATTCGCCACCTTGATCACAAATTGGACAATCAAGCGGATGGTTAATAAGCAGCAACTCCATCACACCTTCACGGGCTTTTTTGACCATTGCCGAATTTGTTTTTATTTCTGGCGGCTGTCCGTTTTGCCCTTTGCGAAGATCACGGATTTGCATTGCACAAGAAGCTACTGGCTTTGGTGGCCCCCCAACGACCTCTACTAAACACATTCGACAATTTCCGGCAATTGATAATCGCTCGTGATAACAAAATCTTGGAATTTCCACGCCGGCAACTTCGCAGGCTTGAATAAGGGTCATTGCCCCATTAACCTCAATATCTTTTTCATCAATAACGATACGGTGAAGGTCCGACATATCTTTATTTCGCTTTCAATAAGACACCAATACGGCTTTGTTTTTCAATCTCTTCTAAACCAAATTGGCAAAAGTCATCTAATTGCTGAGGATCAACGCCTCTCGAAGAAAAAAGTTCCTGTCCACGCATTTTTATACGTTCTTTTTCCACGTCACTATCAATGAAAGCTTCTATATCTGCGTCTTTATATCCAAGAGCATATGCATCAGATTTCAACTCTTGTAGAAAAAAAATTGCCTTGAAAAAACGACCTTCAATATTATCGCACCGCTTTCGAATAACATTCGCAACAGCAACGTCAAATAAACCGTCATCAATATGCTTAACAGTGTTCAAAGGTGGCTTTGCACATACTGGCATACAATAGAATACGTAACACAAAACGCAAACCATACTGATCCAACGCACAATGCGCTTTTGATAGTCCATTTCTACTTGTTGATTCATTTTCATTGTTTCTGAGATTTATCTCGGTTCACATTTTCCAACGAGTATCATGCTATCTGATGGCGTTAATCTAGGTTCATCACTCTCGGCAAAACCGGCCGCCCATCGGATTTTTGACGTCCCGTAACCCTCAATGCAATAACGGGTTGCCTCAAACTCACCAGCTTGTCGCGCACCATTCAAAGACAATGAAGCCTTTTGAACAGTTACCTCAAATTGACGTTTATCAGACTTATTGACATTTGTCGACTTCGTTCGGAAATACTGTCCGTCAAATTTTAATTTCTCATCATCAGTTGAACATCCTACCATTAAAATCAAAACTAATAGGACAATGAATTTACTTATTCTTACCATTGAACTAGGCCGCCGCTACAGCGTGCAGTCGCTGTGATGTTTTTTTCTGAATTCGCTCTTCGATTTCCGCACGAAAATTCCGAATTAAACCTTGGATTGGCCATGCTGCCGCGTCCCCTAATGCGCATATCGTATGACCTTCAACCTGCTTTGATACATCAAAAAGCATATCGATTTCTCGTACTTCAGCTGTACCAGCAACAAGACGTTCCATAACCCGCATCATCCAACCAGTCCCCTCGCGACAAGGTGTGCACTGGCCGCAACTTTCGTGTTTATAGAATTTTGACAATCGCCATATAGCCTTAATGATGTCAGTTGATTGATCCATTACGATAATCGCCGCAGTTCCCAATCCTGATCCTAATTCAGTCTTCAAGTAGTCGAAATCCATTAATGCATTTTGCATATCCTCACCTCGCACACAAGGAACAGATGCTCCACCTGGAATAACCGCCTTTAGATTCTCCCATCCACCACGAATTCCACCACAATGCGTTTCAATAAGTTCTTTAAAAGAAATCGACATAGATTCTTCCACAACACAGGGAAAGTTAACATGCCCGGAAATTGCAAAAATTTTTGTACCTGTATTGTTTGGACGGCCAAATCCAGCAAACCAATCTGCGCCGCGACGCAATATGGTTGGTACAACAGCGATTGACTCCACGTTATTTACAGTTGTTGGGCATCCATACAACCCGGCACCAGCTGGAAATGGCGGTTTCATCCTTGGCATTCCTTTTTTTCCTTCAAGGCTCTCAAGTAAAGCTGTTTCTTCGCCACAAATGTAAGCGCCCGCACCATGATGCAAATACAGATCAAAATCCCAATTCGAATGAGCAGCGTTCTTACCAAGCAAGTGGGCATCATACGCTTCGTCAATCGCTTGCTGTAGTATTTCCTTTTCTCGGACATACTCACCACGAATATAAATGTAGCATGCATTTGCACCCATGGCGAAAGACGCAATCAAACATCCTTCAATAAGCGTATGCGGTTCATGGCGAATTATCTCCCGATCTTTACAAGTACCCGGTTCCGATTCATCAGCATTCACGACAAGATAACTCGGTCGTCCGTCACTTTCTTTTGGCATGAAAGACCATTTCAAGCCGGTTGGAAAGCCAGCACCGCCGCGACCTCTCAGCCCGCTATCTTTAATTTGCTTAATAATCCAATCCCGTCCTTTCTTTATCAAATCTCCTGTATTATCCCAATGTCCACGAGTGCGAGCACCTTCAAGCGTGCAGGGTTGCATACCGTACAAATTGGAAAAAATTCGATCCTTATCGTGCAGCATATTCAAGCTAACCTTTATCCTTTTGGCGCATACGTTGTAATCTTAATATATTGATTCCAGCATAAAAAAGTGCTGCAAGCGCGGCAAAATCAAAAAGCAAAGCATAGCGTCCTGGAAGACCCAATTTGCTACCAAGGATTTGAGCACTGAACCAAATGACCATTGTACCGACAATCACGATCGAAATGTGGCGACCTGTACCAGCCATGCGTTTATTTTGCTCGTTTTTGATTTTTTTGTACATTATTTATTCTTTTTCATACAAACACCATGATTTCGCTACGGTTGATATCTCCATTCACCCTTTTGACGAGCGAGTTCTTCCGTACCAGGCAACTGAGAAGACTTAATACGTACATTGATCTGACTTTCTGGCTCAGGAGATAACTCTGTTGATTGAACAGCATCATCAATTGAGTCGTGAAAAGTATTATTTGCCGTTATGGGCGAAGACGGACGGCGTACTGGATTATTAGTTCTTTGTTCTCCGCAAATCGACCACGCTGTTATCACGCCACATCCTACCAACACGAGACAACCGGCAAAAGTAGCCTGCAGAAGGGACCATCCCATAATGATCACCAATGCGCTACCTGCCAAACCACCAACCAGCGCACTAATTGCCCAACACACAACAGTGCAGAATAATATTCCTGTATTCCTAGTCAATGCTATTTCTCCTTCATTAGACGTTAATTTTGGATTGCAACCAAGGTGTTTGAAGTGGCACTTCTGAACCATCAATCCGCTTAATTCCGTCCTTAAGAATCAAGGCTCGGTCCACCGATGCGTTTTGAAGCATTGAATTATGCTGTGCTTTCGCCAAACTAGTCAAACCGGATTTTGGTTCACTGGAGAATCGGCCTGTCTGAGATCCTGGCGTTGGGACTTGACCTGACACTAACTCGTCAATAATTCGCACAAAACTGTCGCGCGTCAAATCTTCATAATAGTCCTTGCCAATTTGTGCCATTGGCGCATTACAACACGATCCAAGACATTCAACTTCTTCCCAAGACAACTTACCATCATGTGATAGTTGATGTGCTTTGGGAGCAATTTTTCTTTTACAGACGTCAATCAATTCTTCCGAACCACATATCATACATGGCGTTGTTCCACAGACTTGAATATGAGCAACACGACCAACAGGTTGTAAATGAAACATAAAATAAAATGACGCGACCTCTAACGCCCGAATGTAGGCAATATCCAGCATATCTGCAACATACTCAATGGCTGGTTGTGTCAACCATCCTTCTTGTTCCTGCGCTCGCCATAAAATTGGAATAATCGCACTCGCCTTACGCCCTTCTGGAAATTTAGAGATTTGTGCTTCGGCCCATTTTTGATTTAAGGGAGTAAACGTAAAAGTGCTTGGCTGTTCAAGGTGTAAACGACGAAGCATATCACTGTCTTTCCAAATACAAGCTCAAGCTGAAAGCTGACGATTTCTTCGTCTCAAAACAGCAATGTAAAAAACCAAGACAATACTCAAATTCGGAATCCATATCCCTCATACTCCTGCTCATAATTACTTGTATTTGTTACCATACAGTGTATGTTATTTTAATGATGCTGATCATTCAAATCAGAGGATTTTAGAAATTGCTGAAAAACATCCATTTACTCAACGGGCCAATTTAGCGTTGTCAAGAAGAAATACCCTGTAAAAATACGAATTATATAATTCTTCAACTCATTTAATGTTCACATACTGAAATCCAACAAATACAAAACGATTACCCCTCTTCCTCCAAAAATCGAATGCTTTTTGTATCTCCACACCGTCATATCAATCAAGAAACATTAAAGCTAGACAGACATTGAAACTGATTACTGATTTAATCTAAATGAAATTTCTTTGACATAGAAATACCCTGTCTATTTGATACATCAGGGAGAATCTATGCCTTTTGATCAACCTTGTTTAATCGTAATTTAAACTACCTGCATTAGCAAGTTTGAAACATCAAGGTTAAGTCATTCCCACTAAACTAAATTATACAAACAATAGCAGGTATCCTCTAAACTGTAAATCTCAGAAAAAGTCCAGCTAAATTACTCCTGAAATAACTCAAAAGTGAAAATTTCAACATCAAAACTTTATAAAGAAAAATCCTAATTTTTGTTAAATATGAGAAATAAAAAATATTTTAACGGGATTACTAATTGAGGTTCCTTCGTAAGTGCGATCTATCACCTACACATCACCAACCGCATTCAGCTTAACCAAGTATTAAATTACCTCAACGATCAATCTCGCCAAATACCACATCCATCGTTCCAATTATTGCCGCTACATCTGCTAATTGGTGACCCTTTGCGATATAATCTATGGCTTGGAGATGTAGAAAACCTGGCGCCCTTAATTTGACACGATAAGGTCTATTCGTACCATCAGAAATCAACTGTACTCCAAATTCACCTTTTGGCGCCTCAACAGCGGCATAAACTGTTCCAGCTGGAACATGAAACCCCTCTGTATAAAGCTTAAAATGATGAATTAATGCTTCCATTGAAGTTTTCATTTCCTGACGCTTCGGTGGTGTAATCTTTCCACGGACAAGAATATCTCCAGGCGTTTCACGCAATTTAACTATCGCTTGCCTCATTATACTGAGGGATTGTCGCATCTCCTCCATGCGAACGAGGTAGCGATCATAGCAGTCGCCGTTTTTGCCAACTGGAATCTGAAATTCAAATTCATCATAACATTCATACGGTTGGGAACGTCTTAGATCCCATGCCAAAGCACTTCCTCGTACCATGACACCGGAAAGCCCCCAATTCAAAATATCCTCCTCTGTTACGACGCCTATATCAACATTCCTCTGTTTAAAAATTCTATTCTCGGTCAGCAAATCATCAATATCATTAAGTGCTTTTGGAAATTCTTCTGTCCATTGCTCTATATCATCTAACAAATCGGCCGAAACATCTTGATGCACACCGCCGGGACGAAAATAGGCGGCATGGAGTCGAGCGCCACATGCGCGTTCATAAAACACCATTAGTTTCTCACGCTCTTCAAAGCCCCATAACGGGGGTGTTAAAGCTCCGACATCCATTGCCTGTGTCGTAACATTCAGTAAATGATTAAGAATGCGTCCAATCTCAGAATACAAGACTCGAATTAATGATGCACGACGAGGAATTTCTACTGCTGTCAGTCTTTCAATTGCCAAACACCATGCATGCTCTTGATTCATCGGCGCAACATAATCAAGACGATCAAGATATGGCAAATTTTGCAGATAAGTTCTGCTTTCCATAAGTTTTTCAGTTCCTCGATGCAGCAATCCGATATGCGGATCGCACCTCTCAACAATTTCACCGTCTAATTCGAGCACAAGACGAAGAACACCATGCGCTGCTGGGTGCTGTGGCCCGAAATTAATGTTGAAATTTCGGATTTTCTGCTCGCCAGTTAATGCGTCAGCGAAATCCTTTGATCCATCCATCAAAACCCCATCCTCTCATATCATACTGATTCAAAGCCGACTTAGTCGGCTGACTCTGATACCCCTGAGTATTCGTAGTTTTTCAACAGGATTTATTAATTTGATCAGACCAATTCTCAGAGCGAGAAGGTAAATCTACTTGTTTTCTTGCTGTTGATCATCAGGAATAATATAGTTGGCACCTTCCCATGGTGACATAAAATCAAATTGGCGATATTCTTGGACCAACTTTACGGGTTCGTAAACAACGCGCTTTTGCGTTTCATCATAACGTACCTCAGTATATCCAGTTGTTGGAAAATCCTTTCGAAGAGGATGACCACGAAATCCATAGTCGGTTAAAATACGCCGAAGATCAGGATGTCCTGAAAATAGAATGCCAAACATATCAAACACTTCACGTTCAAACCAGTTTGCACTTGGATGAACCTCAGTTATGGATTGAACAATATCTTCTTCTCGCACAGCAATGCGTATGCGAATTCGCTGATTTTGATACATGCTCAAAAAAAGATACAACAAGTCAAATCGCTTTGGTCTTTCTGGATAATCAACCCCTGTAATGTCAATAAGAGTCGAGAATTGGCAGACTTGATCGACCTTCAAAAAGTCAACCAACCCATATAATGATGCCATTGCGACATCTACCGTTAGTTCATCATCTTTAACTTCCCAAGCCAACACGCATTCTGGACGCTTTATGTTAATGTAGGAACCAAGTTCTTTCAGTGCCTCTAGCATTAATTCTCTCCGCCTATCGCACAATCGTTCCGGTACGCCGGATTTTACGTTGGAGAGTCAACAAGCCGTATAACAGTGCTTCGGCAGTTGGAGGACAGCCAGGAACATAGACATCAACTGGAACAATCCTGTCACAGCCACGAACTACAGAATAGCTATAGTGGTAATATCCCCCACCGTTTGCACAAGACCCCATTGAAATCACATACCGTGGCTCGGGCATTTGATCATATACTTTACGTAAGGCTGGCGCCATTTTATTTGTTAGAGTGCCAGCTACAATCATTAGGTCTGATTGTCTTGGAGAGGCGCGTGGCGCAGTTCCGAATCTCTCTAAATCATACCGAGGCATGGAGGTGTGCATCATTTCCACGGCACAGCAAGCTAAGCCAAATGTCATCCAGTGCAAAGATCCAGTGCGCGCCCAATTTACAACGTCTTCTACTGATGTTAATAAGAAACCTTTATCTTGCAGATCGTGATTCAATTGAGTTAACGTTGCAGTTTGACCTTCTGCAGAAGTCGTTTGGTTAGTCATTACTCCCACTCCAACGCTCCTTTTTTCCACTCGTAAGCAAAACCAATCATGAGCACGACTAGAAAAATTATCATTGACCAAAATCCCAAATCGCTCATGTCTTTAAATCCAACTGCCCATGGAAATAAAAAGGCAATTTCAAGATCAAAAATAATAAACAAAATTGAAACGAGATAGAAGCGCACGTCAAACTTCATCCTTGCATCGTCAAAAGCATTAAAGCCGCATTCATATGCGGATACTTTTTCTGGATCAGGATTACGCACAGCAAGAATGCCCGCAGCAAGAATTAATATAATTCCAAGGCCAATTGCAACAACTAGGAATACAAGAATTGGAAGATACTCGCTAAGCAAATCATCCACGATACAATTCCTTTCACACTGCTCTTTGCCTAAGATAACGCATTATGTAGTCATAACATAGTAAGTTTATCGCTTACCGTCAACGCAAGTAAACGTAAGAATAAGATTGCATCCCGAATAAGCATTTAAAGAATGTTATGTTTAAATGGCATTTTGTCTCGCTATATGTCTTTCACTTTGCCACCTTCGGCGTGTAATTTTACCTATTCAAGAAGCGTTTAACCGATGATGAAGAATATTCAAAATATGTTAAATACCAATATAAATCACTAGTGTCCCAACAGTTTTATAAAAGCAGCAATTCCCGCTAGTATACCAACATCATTGAATTGATGTTAGAAGATGGTGAATTGTCGTCTTATTTATAGTGAATGATACAGAGTCGTCTCACTGATAACAATACCACATCCCGATTGGTTTAGGTAGGGCCGTTTCTGAGGTCGCAACACCGACGACGGATGAGGAGATAACATATGAGGCACAATGATGAACCCGAATGGACGAAAGTTTTATCATGTCACGCTGGATACTGAGGAGCGATCGTCTCTTCAGGATTTGGTGGAGGGTGGCACAGGCTCCAAGGAGCGACGCAAGCGGGCGCACAT
>JAPORV010000037.1 GCA_026710055.1 Aestuariivita sp. | reverse complement strand
TGCCTGCTGGGTAGGTGGATATTTTTTTGACGCAAAAATCACCCGCACGGCATCCTGAAAAAGTGAGCGGGAATGACTGTCGATTTGATTCATGGACTTGACAACGGTGTTAAAAAAATAGTAAACTTAGTTGTTCTTAATTTTTTAAATTCATCACATGAGCGAGACGCTTGGTGTTTAAAATAGAATGCACGAATTGCCGTGCTGGAGGAGCGTATGAAAACGATGGAAATTGAAAACGTCAGTGTCCATGAATGTCTTCATGCGATATTGGAACGATTTCGCACTAATATGACCGTCTTATGTGAGAATACTGAGAAGCGTGATAAAGAAAATCAACGGTGGATTATTGGCCTTGTGTTGGCCTTTGCACAGGTATTATTCTGGCCTTCATCACTTTCCTCTAAAATCAGCCTAAGTTGATTTTGCACTAAAGCTATTTTTGGGGTTTTGAGAAATTTATCCCTCTCAAAAGTCAAGATCAGTTCTCAATTGAACGAACATATAATCTGAATAATTTACTTTTTCTGAACTTAAGACATATGACACTCACTCCATCTTCCCCAATCACTCCTGAATTTCGACGTGTCATGATAAAAATTTCAGGTGAGGCCTTAATGGGAGACAAGAGTTTCGGATTAAATCCACCAACTGTCGAACGAATTGCTCAAGAAATTAAATCCGTGCATGAACTTGAAGTTGAAATTTGTATGGTGATTGGCGGCGGTAACATCTTTCGCGGTTTACAAGGTAGTGCACAAGGTATGGAAAGAACGACCGCAGATTACATGGGAATGCTCGCTACAGTTATGAACGCGCTTGCGATGCAAAGCGCCCTTGAAGATCTAGGAGTATTTACCCGAGTTATTAGTGCTATAACGATGAACGAAATTGCTGAGCCGTATATTCGACGACGCGCTGTTCGACATCTGGAAAAGGGACGGGTGTGTATCTTTGCTGCTGGGACTGGGAATCCTTATTTTACTACTGATACAGCAGCCTTACTTCGAGCGAGCGAAATGTCGTGTGAAGCGATATTAAAGGCAACCAGAGTTGACGGGGTGTATAACAAAGACCCTGAGAGCCACGATGACGCCAAACGGTATGATGAAGTGAGTTATGATGATGTTTTGTCAAAAAGACTGGGTGTTATGGATGCATCAGCAATTGCACTTGCGCGCGACAACAGTTTACCGATATTTGTTTTCTCACTTGATGAAGCTGGTAGCTTTCGCAAAATTCTCTCCAAGCAAGGCGCTTATACTAAGGTTCATAATTCAACCGTCACACAACAAGAGTAGGCCTTTGAAGTGATAATGAATTCAATTCCAAGTCTTAGAGCAGGTGTGCAATAGAGGATACGATATTCATGAAGTGTTTTTGCTTAATAAACCAAATATTGCTTATTAAATTTGTCAAAAACGAAAAAGAAAATGATTGTGTTCAATCACAGTTCATTTTTGGTTCAGGCATTATTGGTTACAAAAGGCTTAAGATTAGTATCTAATTCAAATTATATGCCAACAAGAAAAATATGAATATATGTAAAACATCATTGAATAGAAAGTCAGGAAATGTCTGAAGACTTTAATCTTGATATAGATGATCTTGAACGACGTATGAATGGCGCGCTCAATTCCTTAAAAAAAGAATTTGCGTCACTTCGTACAGGACGGGCAAGTGCATCAATGCTTGAAACTGTTTTTGTTGAGGCATATGGTATCTCAACGCCGATCAACCAAGTCGGAACTGTTAATATTCCTGATCCGAGAATGATAACAGTCAATGTATGGGACAAGTCATTGGTTCAGGTCGTTGAAAAGGCAATCCGCGAAAGTGGTATTGGTATTAATCCACAAATTAACGGCACAATTATCATGTTACCAATTCCTGAATTGAATGAGGAAAGGCGCCGTGAGTTATCAAAATTAGCGGGTCAGTATGCTGAAGGTGCTCGCGTTGCAATGCGTAATGTGCGGCGTGATGGAATGGACCAAATAAAAAAAGCAAAATCTGAAGGCCTTAGTGAAGATGATCAAAAGCTTTGGGAGACTGAAGTTCAGGAAATTACTGACAGCTCAATTAGTGCGGTAGATATGACACTTTCAACAAAGCAAACCGAAATTATGCAAGTGTGATAAATTCGGATGTCAAGCCAATCAAATGCTGTATTTGCACGACCATCACAAGTGATTACTGATACGTATGGTCCCAAACATGTTGCAATTATTATGGATGGTAATGGCCGTTGGGCAAAGGCACGAGGTAGACCGCGCTTGTCTGGACATCACGCGGGTGCAAGAAGAGTTCGTCAAATTGTCGAAAGCTGTCCAAGTTTAGGTATTGATTATTTGACAATATTTGCATTCTCCACAGAAAATTGGAAACGTACGCAAACAGAAGTCGCAGGATTGATGAACCTCTTCCGGCGATATATCTTAAAGGAAATGAATGCATTAAATATGGCCGATGTTCGTGTTTTATTTGTTGGAGATCGCATTAAACTTGATCCGAAGCTTGTAACACTCATGAGTGAACTAGAAGCCCTCACTGCCCAAAATAACGGGGTTAATCTTACTATTGCTATCAATTATGGTGGAAGAGATGAAGTTGCACGAGCGACACGAAAGTTAGCAGAAGATGTCGCTAGTCATCGATTAAGCCCATCGGAGGTTGATGAAAACACGTTAGCAAGATATTTAGATACACATGTTTTACCCGATCCAGATCTTGTCATACGAACGAGCGGTGAAGCACGAATTTCCAATTTTCTACTTTGGCAGTCGGCTTATTCGGAATATGAATTCGTTGACACACTTTGGCCAGACTTTACTGTCGCAGAGCTGAAACGATTGTGTCAATCATATTTTTTTCGAGAACGTCGATACGGAGCGATTGCAACGTGAGTAGTACAGTTTCGTGGGATGATTTACGCACAAGAATTGTATCAAGTGCAATCATTATTGTACTCGGGTTGACAACAATTATGACAGGTGGCGTTTATTTTTGTATCCTTGTCGCCACAGTTTGCGGTTTAATGATATGGGAACTTATTAGAATACTTAATCCTGATCAAACGCGATCCGCCATACTACTTGCCGTTCTAACCGGAACTTTTTTGATCTGCGCAAGTCATTGGGAGTCACCCTACAGTCCGTTTTTTCTTGGCATTCCTGTCATCATTGGTTGCATATTGCTAACGCATTATCGTATCTTTTTTTTATTTTTTGCTGCCGTATTTCTAACGGCAGGCTTTGAATTAATATTGGTTCGCGATAGTCTTGGCCCCTTTGTGATATTGTGGATGGTAGCGGTTGTTATAACGACTGATGTTGCTGGATATTTTGTTGGTCGTTTAGTTGGCGGCCCCAAATTATGGCCTCGCATTAGTCCGCACAAAACCTGGTCAGGCACAAGTGCTGGTTGGATTGCTTCTACACTTGCAGGTTTAGCATTTGCTCCGAGTGTAAACATTGAGGTGAATTTAATTATATGCTTATCAGTTTTGCTGTCGCTTTCGGCTCAGTTAGGGGACTTGACGGAAAGTGCTCTGAAGCGAAAAATGAATATCAAGGATTCAGGAACATTTATTCCTGGTCATGGTGGATTGTTAGATCGATTTGATAGTTTGTTGGGAACGTCAATTATGTTTCTTTTCCTGAATGAGATTATAGGTGTCTCAGAGGGGCTTTCTATATGACTCGGTCAGTGTCTATTTTTGGTGCAACAGGTTCGATTGGACAAAACACTATTGATTTGATTTCACGTGACTTGAATTCTTATCAAGTTGTTGCCCTTACAGGGGCGTCAAACATCAAGCAATTGGCGACTGACGCGATCAGAGTTGGTGCGGAAATCGCTGTAACCGCCAATGAAAATCGCCTGGTTGATTTAAAAGCGGCGCTTAACGGAACCAGTGTAATTGCTGCGGCGGGTGCAACAGCACTTGAAGAAGCAGCTTCTCGACCTGTTGATTGGGCGATGTCGGCCATCGTTGGTGTTGCTGGCTTACAATCAAGCCTGAAGGCACTTGAAAGCGGTGCGTTACTTGCTCTCGCCAACAAAGAGTCACTTGTGTGCGCTGGAGAACTAGTATTAAAAACAGCAAAAAAATATGACACAAGGCTTCTTCCCGTGGATAGCGAACATTCTGCTATTTTTCAATGTCTCTCAGGAGAAGATCATTCAACAATCGAACGCATCATAATTACGGCAAGTGGCGGTGCATTTCGTGATTGGTCATTAGAAGCGATTAAAACCGCCACACTGAAACAAGCATCAACGCATCCAAACTGGAATATGGGACAAAGGATCACGATTGATAGCGCGTCTATGTTCAATAAAGCGCTGGAGGTCATTGAAGCCAAAGAGTATTTTTCTGTTTCGTCTCACGACATAGAAACGCTCATTCATCCCGAGAGCATTGTTCATGCCTTTGTTGGATTTTTGGATGGAGGATTTTTGGCTCACGTTGGTCCACCAGATATGCGACATGCCATCGGTTACGCTTTAAACTGGCCTAAGCGCAAAAACATACCAATTGAGCGGCTCGACCTTGCCAAGATCTCCCAGTTGAACTTTTTTGAACCCGACTTAAATCGATATCCAGCACTTCGGCTTGCATACGACGTAATGGCGAGAGGCGGTCTAGCAGGTGCTATTTTCAATGGTGCGAAAGAGTGCGCCTTAGACGCTTTCATTGCGGAACAAATTGGTTTTCTTGATATGGCCGAAGTTGTTGAGGAAGTACTCATTCGGTGTGATTCAAAGCAGGATATTCTGGATGCAGAAATATCTTTTGAAAATGTCATGCAAGCAGATCAACTTGCGCGATGTCGTGCTGATGAAATTATTCAAGAACGAATAAGAAAGTAATTTAAACGATATGGAATTTATCCCACAATTTGGTAGTTTCACAATGACCCTAGTGGCTTTCATTGTCGCATTATCAATCATCGTTGCTGTCCATGAGTTTGGTCACTACATCATCGCGCGCTGGTCAGGGATTCATGCAGATATTTTTTCAATTGGATTTGGTCCAAAATTGATATCCTGGATTGATAGACGCGGGACTTGCTGGCAAGTCGCGATTATTCCACTTGGAGGCTACGTAAAATTCGCTGGCGATTCAGATTTTTTTTCAAGCAGAGGTACTGAAAATCTCTCGGAACTGGAAAAAACTGAACTACGAAAAACATTACATGGTGCACCACTTTGGGCGAGAACAATCACTGTTGCTGCTGGACCAATTTTTAATTTTGTCATGTCAACAATTGTATTTGCATTTTTTTATATGTCAGATGGTGAAGTGAAAATGCCACTGACAGTGGGGGCAATCAATAACTTACCTAATGGATCATATGACTTACGTGCCGGAGATCAAATTGTCGGTTTTTCAGATGGTCAAGATTTTTTATCGATTGATGACGATCCTTCCATTCTACGATTTGATCAACTTCCCAATGTCGAAATAATGAAATACCAAGTTGTTCGAAACGGGCAATCTATGATTATTGAAGGCCCTAACTTATTTCCCAGTTACGTTGAAACTGTCGTACCACTAAGTGCTGCTGACGATATAGGCATTCGCCCCGGTGATGTTATTGTTGCGGTCAATAAAGAACCAATTTTTTCGTTTAGCCAATTAAGAGATATTGTAACATCATCAACTGGACGTTCGCTACAACTTGAAATTTGGCGTGACGGGAAAGTCACTGAAGTCATGATTTCCCCCAAACGAAACGACGAACCATCATCCGAAGGAGGGTTTAGTCCCGAATGGCGACTGGGTATTGTTGGTGGGATGGCTTTTGCCCCGGAGGCGGTCAGTATTGGCCCGGGTGAGTCAATTTGGAAAGGTTTGCAAACAACTGGAATGATTATTGAAGGATCGCTATCAGGATTATTTCACATTATATCCGGTGCAATTAGTGCTTGCAATTTAAGTGGAATTATTGGAATTGCCGAGGCCACGGGTTCGATGGCTGAACAAGGGCTTGGAAGTTATTTATGGTTTATTGCAGTCTTATCAGCGGCAATAGGGCTGGTAAATTTGTTTCCAATTCCCGTGCTTGATGGCGGTCACTTAATATTTTTTGCTTATGAGGGGATAACTGGACGCAAGCCTAATGAAAAAATATTTGGTTTGCTGACAACAATGGGACTTATTTTTGTTGTTGGCGTTATGATCATCGCTATTCTTACTGACATCGTTTGTCCATAGGAAAAAATACCGCGAACAATGTCCTAGAGTTTGAAAATTAGCGAAATGTATGTATGCATCTGTCATTTAGACCGTACGTAAATTGGTGCAAAAAAAATATGGCTACGGAATAAAGAGGAGCCAAGAATGCAGAATTGGCCGAAGTTTGCTGGTATTGATTTTTTTAAATGGCATGATCCCTTGTTAGCACTAATTTGTGTATTCTGCGTTACCTCATTGCCCGATGAAAGTTTTGCACAAAGTGTCATTGTTAATGAGATCATCATTGAAGGGAATGAACGCATTGATCCATCCACAATTGAAAACTACTCAGGTATTACCGTTGGTCAACAACTTTCTGATGAGAACTTGAATAACGCCTATCAAAGTATTTTGGATAGTGGATTGTTTCAATCAATTGAGCTCACAAGAAGAAATGGTAAATTAACTATTTCGGTTATAGAGTTTCCAACAATCAATCGCATTGCTTTTGAAGGAAATAGACGCATTAGTGACGAAGATTTAGGAGGATTTATTGAAAGTGCGCCTCGCAAGGTCTTTAACCCATCTATTGCCGAGCGTGACGCCGATACTATTGCGGAAGCATATGCCCAGCAAGGACGTATTTCTACAGTTGTCACACCACGAATAATACGACGTAGTGATAATCGCGTCGACTTGGTATTTGAGATTGGGGAATCCGCGCCCGTGGAAGTGGAACGAATCAGTTTTGTTGGAAATCAGGTTTTTACGGACCGTCGATTACGACGTGTATTGCAAACCAAGCAAGCTAATTTATTACGCAATTTTATTCGCGCGGATACGCTGATTGAAGATCGTATAGAATTCGATAAACAAGTCTTACGGGATTTTTATACGTCACGGGGGTATATTGACTTTCGTATCAATAGCGTGAATGCGGAGTTAACCGAAGAGCGCGATGGTTTTTTTCTTGTATTTAATGTTCAGGAAGGACAACAGTTTCGTTTTGGCAGCATCAGTACCGAAAGTGAGTATGTTGGTGTTGATGCTGACATTTACAGCGCAGCTTTAAGAATTCGACCTGACAATATCTATACACCGTCGCTTTTGGAAACCTCAATCGCTCGAATGGAGCGCTTAGCGAATCTGCGAGGTGATGATTTCCTAAGGGTTGAGCCACGCCTTAAACGTGATGAACGTAACTTAACGTTAAATGTTAATTTTGTCCTCAGTCGAGGAGAGCGCATATTTGTTGAGCGCATTGATATAGAGGGAAATACAACGACACTTGATCGTGTTATTCGTCAGCAGTTTCGAATTGTAGAAGGCGATCCGTTTAATCCAAGAGAAATTCGTGCAAGTGCAGAACGTATTCGTGCCTTGGGTTTCTTTAGTAATGTTGATGTGGAAGCACGAAACGGAGCAAGTGATGATCGAGTCATCATTGATGTAGACGTTGAAGAACAACCAACTGGATCTTTAAGTCTTGGTGGCTCGTATTCGAGAAACAGTGGTTTTGGTGTAGCGATAGGACTCAAGGAAAGTAATTTTCTCGGTAGAGGTCAACAGGTTTCTCTTGATTGGTCTACGGCAACAGACTCAAGAATATATTCATTGGCGTTTACAGAGCCTTTTTTATTTGGTCGTGACTTGGCTTTGAGTTTGTCAATTGGTTATTCGGAAGAAGATTCTGACTTTTCAAGTTTTAATACTGAACGCACCTTCTTCAGGCCAGATCTGACATTTCGGCTTAATGATCAAAGTAGTACAAACATACGGTATTTCTTTGAAGACTATAATATGTTATCGCGTTCCGGTGCTTCTACTGGCGTGGTTATTGGCAATGAAATTGCAGCAGGAAAGCGACAGTCTTCAGGTATTGGATATCGATTTTCATACGATAGTCGTCGCACAGGTTTAAATCCCAACGCAGGAATTCTTGCAGAAATTGGTCAAGATTTTGCAGGTTTGTCTGGTGACAATAAATACATCAGAACTTATAGTAGATTAGTTGTTCGAACATTGGCGTTCAGTGAACAGGTGACCTTACGCGCATCGGCCGAGGCCGGTGTGTTAACATGGCGCGGCAATAATTTTTCCCGCAGACCTCACCGATTTGTTCTATCGCCATCAATCCTGCGTGGGTTTGAGCCTGCTGGCGTCGGTCCGAGGGAAAAAACATCAGGCGTGGATGATGCGCTTGGTGGTAACTATTTGCTGGTTTCCCGTTTTGAAGCAGAATTTCCATTAGGTTTTCCTAATGAAATCGGAATTCGTGGTGGTTTATTTTATGATCTCGGTAATTTATGGAACCTTGATAAAGTGAACACGTCAGGTAGTTCTATTGTTGGGGAGAAAGGTTCAGTTCGCCAAGTCGTTGGGGCATCGTTACTTTGGAACACACCAATTGGACCCTTACGTTTTAATTTTTCAAGAACATTGAAAAAAGAAACATTTGATAAGGACCAGAGTTTTGACTTTACATTGCAGACTTCATTTTGACGTTTAGATTTACACCATTACCTTTCTGTACTACTTGGTTATTATTTATCTTTTGTGTTGTAACTTCACTTTATCTCATCACATCTGCTAAAGCACAGCAAGTAGGTACCGTTCGAAGCTCAATTTTGATAATTGAATTGGAGCGGTTATTTACTGATTCGCAATTTGGGAAAAAAATTGCTTTGGAGATCGAATTGGCAAGTGTCGAATTGGCAAAGGAGAATCGCCTGATTGAATCCAGATTGGAAAAGGAAGAAAAGCGCTTAACAGAACGCAGGGAAACCATGACACCCACGGAATTTCGTACTCTGGCTGATGAATTTGATTCAAAGGTACAAGAAATCCGTCAGGCTCAAGATGGTAAAGTGCGGGAACTTAATCAGCGTCGAGAAATTCGAAGAGGAATGCTACTGCAATTGGCCAGACCCATTTTGGAACAACTTATGCGCGATTCGGGTGCCGCGATAATTCTTGAAAGGTCGAGTGTTTTTCTAAGTGCCAATGCTATTGACGTAACAGATTTGGCGATCGCACGCATTGATGCACGCATTGGTGATGGTTCAAAACTACAGTAAATAACAACCAAGAAAATGAATCATCAGAACAATAAGACTTTTTGTTAACTCTATTCTGCACGTCAATCTTGGTATCGCTATCTTTGCAAGATTTTTTTAATTTTTGATGGTCATGTATTATGCCCCGCATGCTAGCAAGATTTGATAGAAAAAGGAATGAAATATTTAAGATCAATGCGGTGCATAATTACGCTTTAACTCAACATAGGCACCGATTCCGTCATAGAGAATTACTTTTTGCACTGCACTGATCTAGCGAGTCATTGATTTGATGACTTATAATTTTCCGGGACAATCTTACCTATGAATTTTGAATGCAAGACTCTGGTGCTGTCTTGTAGCAAGTTCTGTGTGCGATCGTATTCGCCAAGCAGGTTAATCGTGCTTCATACCATGAATGAATATTGGGCGATCATTGTGAGACATGTATCATTTATCATGCATCTTCGGTCTCTCCTTGGAACTTTATGATAGATTTCTTATTGAAAAAGTCTCCATCGACTGACTTTACTTCAAAAAGTGTAGTCAAGCGCGGTAATTTCAACGCAAAAGTGTACCCACCGCAAGCTATACCGTTGTTGTCAGATGGCCCCGAGATGGATGCGAATGAATGGTTTGACGTTCCCGTAGCCTAAATAGGGCGCATATAGCACAGCGACAAGACGTTTACCTAAATCAGGAAGGGCAATCGTTTCATAGGAGGTTCCTTTATGTTGGGCGCCGGGAAAGGAGAACCAGCGCACCTGTTAACGTTGATCGTTTATCCTGTGATGGGACGCAAGTCAAAAAAAGGCCGCTTCACAACCTGTCGGCGTGTCCGCTCCTGGTTGATTATGGCCAGAGCGCATCCAAGGGGAAGGTGATCACCTCGAACGGCGGCAGTGACACCGCCGCGTCATCGGACAACGTTGTCAGCAGTACCCATTGTCCCCTAGAGATTTCAAAGGCTTCCAAGGTCTGTGTATCTGGATCAACAAACCACAGATGCGATACCCCTTCACGGGCATAGATCGTGCGCTTCTCGTTCTGATCAATGCGCTGGGTTGAGGGCGAAAGCACTTCACACACCCAGTCCGGTGGAATGTCACAATAGGCTGCATCGGGATAGTCCGGCATCGTCTCACGCCGCCAGCCGGCTACATCCGGTACAACAATATCTGCACCCAAGTGCAACTCAGGCTCATCAAGAATCCATCAGCCGCCGGGGCCGTTGTGGCCTCTATCAAAAGGTCCGACAAGTTCCCCGCCAATGATTGAACTTGCCCGTGCATGACGCATAGCGGGTCGGGGGTGGGTATAAAGCGTTCCGTCGAGCACTTCTGTCACCATATGCGGCGGCGCATCCAGAACATCCTGATAGGTCGCAGGTCTCACGACCCGGGCCGGTTCCGCCATGGGTTATCCTTTGGGGTCTCAGTAAGGCACGATCTTTAAACATTGTAAACAAGGATTGCCTGCAGATCAAGACCTATCAACGGGTTCTAGTTTATCCAACCTGCCGTAACACCTCGTTCGTCAAAGAGGAGAGTTGTCACAGTAAAGAGTTGATTATGTCGTTTCCGTCTAATTAGTGTCTGTCAAAAAAAACCTGTTTTTCTCAAATTTTAAAAGTATGCCATGCATAAAAGTATATTTTTCAATGTATTGACTTAACCGAAATATGTGGATGCCTTTTCTTCAATTTAACGAAGATTGATTGATTCAATAGAAATCTTGTAAAATATTAAGAAATTGTACCAAATATTGAAAATCTTCGCCAAAACAAACGCATCAGAAAAGTAGATTTTTTCAACAGTTTACCGGCGAATTTAAGGGTTTTAAACAGATACTAGTATACAATTTTTATTGTATTGATGGGTATAGGGACTTGAGTTTGATACGGGCACCGTCGGTTGTAAACCGCCAGTTGACGGAGTGTTGGGCCGCGTTGCGATGATCCTGCCAGGCACGTACTTCCCGAACCATCGTTTCCCGGTCAGGAATGCGTCGTGCAAGGCATTGCCGCGTGAGCACATTGATCTCAATTTCAGCGATGTTCAGCCAAGAGCCGTGTTTTGGTGTGTAGTGAATCTCGAAGCGAGCCGCGTTTCGCTTGGCCTCCGCCGGCTCAAAGCGCTCATAGAGGGTTGAGAGCTTGTGCGTGTTAAGGTTATCCATCACCAGAATGATCCTTTTGTCGGGGAAGTGTACAT
>JAPORV010000317.1 GCA_026710055.1 Aestuariivita sp. | reverse complement strand
CAGGGCGACCATTCTCGCGATCAACCTGCTGGCTGTGATACGCTTCAATCAGACCCGGAACCCGTGTCACGGGCGTCACGATGACACCACAAGGCCTGTCAGGCATAACAGAGAACTTCGGTATCATCGCGGGAGTTAGGGTCGAAGGTGAGTTGACGGGTGGCGGTATTACCAAGAAGGGGTTGTATGGCGAAGGATGTGCGCATAGTGTGACCTTTCTGTCGAGAGATTCTGGCGAAGATTTGCTGATTTGGGGCAAATCTTGGTGGTTATTGCTGATATTGTCCCAAATACCCGCAATCTTCGCCAGAGAAAAATGACAAAAGAGTCAAGTTATTCAGCGTTTTAATACTGATTTTTAGGTTTTTTACAGACACTATTTAGTGTTCAAGATTGTAAATTAATGCCACATATAGCGGCATCGCCACTACAGGATATAATCTTCATTATTATAAACACATGTCAGTTGATGTTTGTGTTTGTTGTTTGGGATTTTTTTTGACCAAGATATATGTTTATCACCAAAATTTGATGCCCGCAATTTTTGGATGCAATTGTCTAAACGCTTCGTTGCTTCTTCTTGAAACCTGAGACCAAGTCGCGTTCGTCTCCACAAAAAATCCTCTGCTGTATATACCCACTCTTTCTTGACTACCCATTCAATTTCACGTTCTGTTACCGTTGTTGTAAAATTCTCTCCAAGGTCGGACACTTTAGAAGTGCCTTCGAGAATTTTATGTGCATCTGTACCGTAATGTCTGATTAAGCGATATGCCCATTCGTTGTTCAAATACGGATATGACTCACAGAGTAACTTTGCAAGTACAGGAACCCCATTTACTGAAAAATCACCACCCGGGAGTGCCCGGTCAGCTGTCCAGGATGGTCCGCAGTGTGGAAAATATTTTATGAGTTTTTGAAGTACCGTTTCGGCAAGTTTTCGATAAGTCGTTAGTTTTCCGCCAAAAATATTGAGTAATGGCGGTTCGAACTCTTCGAAGCAAATAACGTAGTCTCGTGATGCAGCCGATGCACTACTTTTAGAGGCATTATAAAGCGGACGTACACCGGAGTAAGTCCAAACGACATCACTTCTCGTTATTGGTTTTTTGAAGTATTTCGATACAAATTCTAGCAAGTACGCTATTTCCTGCTGAGTGCATTCGGGCCTGTCTACAACAGAGTCTTGATCGTAATCAGTGGTTCCTATCAATGTAAAGTCTTGCTCATAGGGAATTACAAAGACAATACGACCGTCGGTACCTTGAAAAAGGTAGCATTTTTCATGTGCAAAGAGTCGCTTCGTTACAATGTGACTGCCCCGTACAAGACGGAGTTTATCGTTTTTGGGAATACCGATAACATTCTCAAGAAAATTAGAAGCCCACGGACCAGTTGCGTTAATCAATGTGCGCGACTTAAAGCTATGATGGTTACCATTCACATCTTTTGTAATTATTGTCCAATATGTCGCTTTTCTTTTTGCATTGATTACTCTTGTACGCGGCATGATCAAAGCGCCTTTCTCGGCGGCGTCACGCGCGTTTAAAATGACGAGACGTGAGTCTTGAACCCAACAGTCAGAATACTCAAATGCCCGATGAAATTCATCACGAAGTGGTTGTCCTTCAGGGCTGTGTGATAATTGCACAGCGGATGTGCTCGGCAAAATACTACGCTTTCCGAAACTGTCATACATTAAAAGAGCCAATCGAATTAACCATGCCGGACGTCGGCCACGTTGCCATGGCATGATAGAATTCAACAGTCGCGATGCTGGAGTGTCTGATTCAAATCGCATTTTATGATGATATGGCAGGACAAAACGTAACGGCCAGATTATGTGCGGCATTGTACGCAATAACACTTCACGCTCTTCAAGTGATTCCCTCACAAGGCGAAATTCAAAATACTCAAGATACCTTAATCCACCATGAATCAGTTTAGTTGATGCGGAAGAAGTGCCTGACCCAAGGTCGTTCATTTCAGCAAGAGCAACGTTTAGACCGCGACCGGCGGCATCGCGTGCAATACCACATCCATTGATGCCGCCACCAACGATAAAGAGATCAAGAACGTCATTATTTGATGTCGCTTTCATCCGCCCTCACGTCATTCTCAGCAATTAAAAGCTCTGTTCCGCTCCAATTAGCCTTTTCTATAAATTGTTCTGGTGGCTCAGTATCGGTCACCATGATATCGATATCGTCAATATCACAGATTCGAACTGGCGCGATCTGACCAAACTTTGAATGATCACAGACAAGAATACGTGTACGTGAATTGCGCAATATAGCCCGTGCAACTGACACTTCACGGCTATCAAAGTCCAAAATGGCACCATCTGTGTCGAGCGCAGACGCACCAATGACTGCATATTCAGCCTTATATCTTGAGATAAATTCTACTGCATCTTCGCCAAAAATGGCACCATCAGAAGGACGGACTGTACCACCAACTAGAATAAGTTCACGCGCCGCACTGCCAATCAAAATATTAATGATATTTGCATTATTTGTCACGACTTGAAGATTTTTGTGTTGAGCTAAAGCTGTCGCTACACGTTCTGTTGTTGTGCCAATATTGAGCATTATCGAGCACCCATTAGGAATTAATGATGCTGCAATTCGACCAATTTCTTGTTTTTCTTTTGCATGCATGCATCTGCGTTCGCGATACTCACGATTGGCGACAGGTGACAGTTGTTTAGCACCACCACGCACTCTTGCAGCAAAGCCAAGTGTGCACAACTCACCGAGGTCACGGCGAATGGTTTGACTTGTCATATTGAATTCACTTGATAATGTGTCAACTCTGACCTCACCATCATTTCTCAGACGGGCCAGTATTTTTTCTTGTCGATCTGTAAGTTGCATTCTAATCTTTTCCTATCCGAAGTTTAAATAATTCACTTGAGTAAAAAAGACCATAATTTTTTCAATTGACGTTCATAAACTTTCGTTTATAACAAATAAATATGAAATTTTTAATAAAATGAAAATTGGGAGATATTTAATGACTAAATTTACGCTCTCGCTTATTGCTGTATCAGTTCTCTTTTTTGCTGGAACGGGTTCCATACATGCTGATATAGTAGCGGCACAGAAATGGGTGGACGAAGAATTTCAACCATCGGCTATAAGCCGCGACGAGCAACTTACGGAGTTGGAGTGGTTTATTGAAGCTGCTAAGCCATTTCAAGGATTAGAAATTAATGTGTTATCTGAAACAATTCCAACCCATACGTATGAATCAGAAGTTTTAACAAAGGCATTTGAAGACATTACCGGAATAAAAGTTAATCACCAACTTCTTGGTGAGGGTGAAGTTGTTCAAGCTGTGCAAACTCAAATGCAGACACAAAGAAATTTATATGATGGTTACGTTAACGACTCTGATCTCATTGGCACGCATGCTCGCTTACAGTTAGCTTATAATTTAACCGATATGATGGCAGGTGAATGGGCAGATGTAACTAATCCGGGTCTTGATCTAGATGACTTCTTTGGAATTTCATTCACAACCGGCCCTGATGGTAAACTCTATCAACTTCCCGACCAACAATTTGCAAATCTGTACTGGTTTAGAAAAGACTGGTTTGATCGTGAAGATATTCAATCACAATTCAAAGATCTTTATGGTTACGATCTTGGTGTTCCAGTTAATTGGTCAGCTTATGAAGATATTGCAGAGTTCTTTTCCGAGCATGTGAAGGAAATTGACGGTGTTAGGGTCTATGGTCATATGGATTATGGCAAGCGCGCACCTGATCTTGGATGGAGAATGACGGATGCTTGGTTATCAATGGCTGGTGCGGGTGATGTTGGTGAGCCAAATGGTATTCCTGTTGATGAGTGGGGCATTCGAATGGAACTTGGATCTTGCAATCCTGCAGGTGCTAGCGTAAGTCGAGGCGGTGCCGCGAATGGCCCTGCGGCTGTTTATGCAATCCGTAAGTGGGATGAATGGTTACGAAAATATGCACCTCCAGGGGCTGCCAGTTACGATTTTTACCAATCCTTGCCAGCGCTTAGTCAAGGTAATGTCGCACAACAGATTTTTTGGTATACGGCATTTACCGCTGACATGGTAAAGTCAATTGAGGATGGAAATAATACTGTTGATGCTAACGGAAACCCACTTTGGCGTATGGCACCATCTCCGCATGGGCCGTATTGGACAGAAGGACAAAAGGTTGGCTATCAAGACGCTGGGTCTTGGACTTTCTTGAAGTCAACGCCTTCAGACCGCGCCGCAGCAGCCTGGCTCTATGCACAATTTGTCACTTCAAAGACTGTTGATACGCGTAAGTCGCATGTTGGATTGACATTTATTCGCAATTCTACTGTGAATGGTCCTAGTTTCACGGAACGAGCAGGAAAGCTTGGTGGATTGGTCGAATTTTATCGTTCACCTGATAGGGTCGCTTGGTCGCCTACCGGAATAAATGTTCCTGATTATCCAAAACTTGCTCAAATTTGGTGGCAACAAATTGGTGACGTCAATTCTGGTGCATTTACACCACAGGAAGCAATGGATCGTCTTGCTGAGGAAATGGATGCAACGATGGCGCGTATGCAAGCAGCTGATGAAGCCGGTAATGTATATGGCGGCTGCGGTCCACGACTCAATGAAGAACGTGATCCGGAATACTGGTTGAGTAAGCTAGGGGCACCAAAGGCAAAGCTCGCAAACGAAAAACCACAAGGGGAAACTGTTCTCTATGAGGATATTGTTTCCCGCTGGAATCAATAATTTAATGAGTTTGTTGGGGCGCATCAGCGCCCCAACCTGATATCATATTTAAATTTCCTATCTTATTACTCGTCTAATTCCTGGAAAGTGACATGTCTCTTGAACTCAAGAACGTCACAAAGGTTGTCGGTGTCGAAACGCACATCTATCAGACAACAATTAAGTTTAAGCCGAGCGGCTTTAATGTGTTGCTTGGTGCGACTAATGCTGGCAAAAGTACATTAATCAAACTACTTGCAGGATTTGAAAAACCCACTAGCGGACAAGTTATTTTTGACGGTAACGACGTGACAGGCATTAATCCGCAAAAGCGTAATATTTCGCTCGTCCATCAGTTCTTTATCAATTATCCGCATATGACAGTATATGATAATATTGCCTCGCCTTTAAGGGTTGCTCGGATAGCGCAATCAGAAATACACAAAAGAGTACACGAGACAGCGGAATTACTGCAACTTGAAAAGTTTTTAGAACGACGCCCTCCCGAACTATCAGGTGGTCAACAACAACGCACTGCTTTAGCCCGTGCTATTGTAAAGCAATCAAAGGTTATTTTACTGGACGAACCGCTTGCAAATCTTGACTACAAGTTGCGTGAAGAATTACGAGAACAACTCCCAAATATTCTTGAACAGCGGGGGACTGTTGTCATCTATGCAACAACAGAACCAACGGAAGCATTGTTACTTGGGGGCTCTACAGCACTATTGCATGAAGGTCGGGTGGTTCAATTTGGTCCAACTTCCAAAATTTACCACGCACCCAATAATTTAATAGCATCAAGGGTTTTTTCTGATCCGCCTATTAATTTTGCCTTAGTGTCGAAATGTGGGGATTACATTCAACTTGATGACTTAGTCTGGCCAATTACAGGGAGCTTAAATAGCTTGAAAGATGACCGATATATTGTTGCTATACGTCCGCATCATATTACTCCGAATCGCATGGCAGAGTTTTGTGTATCACTGAAAGGAAAAGTGCAAATTACAGAACTGAGCGGTTCTGAAAGCATTGCTCACTTTACCTTAGGTGATCGGAGTTGGGTCAGTCAAGCGCCGGGTATACACCAATATAGCGTTGGAGAAGAATACGAGTTTTTCTTTGATCCTGAACAATGCTTTTATTTTCATGAGTCAGGAAGTCACGTTATTGAAGAGGTTGCAGATGGCTAGAGTTACATTGGATAATATTTCTCATAGCTACCATGCTAATCCATCGCGTGACGCTGATTATGTGTTAAAAAATATAAATCTATCTTGGATTGACGGAGGTGCTTATGCATTGCTCGGGCCGTCTGGTTGTGGAAAGTCAACGTTATTGAACATTGTTTCCGGGCTTCTCATTCCAACGAAAGGTCAGGTGAGATTTGACGAGAATGACGTCACAAGATTTCCACCAGAGCAGCGTAACATTGCGCAAGTATTTCAATTTCCGGTCATTTACGATACGTTAACCGTTTTTGATAATCTTGCATTTCCGCTACGAAATCTTGGGTTGCCAGAGAATAGCATCTTAAAGCGTGTGACAGAAATTGCGACTATGTTAGAACTTGAAAGTGACTTATCAAGGCGGAGTGCCAGTTTGGCTGCGGATAAAAAACAGAAAATTTCAATGGGACGGGGTTTGGTTCGTGAAGATGTGAATATTATTATGTTTGATGAGCCGTTGACTGTCATTGACCCAGAGTTGAAGTGGAAGTTGAGATCAAAGCTAAAGGAACTACATCAAGAAATTAAAGTGACAATGGTTTATGTCACACATGATCAGACTGAAGCATTAACATTTGCTGATCAAGTGGTTGTGATGCAGGACGGGGAGGTTATTCAGGTCGGGAAACCGGAGGACTTATTTGAAAGACCTCTGCATACTTTTGTTGGTCATTTTATTGGTTCGCCAGGGATGAATATTTTACCGTGCGATGTGAAAGACAACATAGCTCTTTTCTTCGGTTATAAATTACAGCTCGAAGGGCCAATTTTGAAATCTACAGGTCATTGCGAGATTGGAATTAGACCCGAATTTATTCGGTTTGGTACTGAGGGTATTCCAGCTATTGTTCAAAGAGCCTCTGACATTGGACAACACACATTGGTTCAAACAGTGGTGAATAATATTACTGTAAATGTGATCATTAAGGGGCCACCACCAGATCCAGGAGCAGAAGTTCAATTGTGCTTTGATCCCGCAAAAACACGACTTTATATTGATCGTCGTATTGCAACTGAGCGTTTACAATGAAAACGCAAAATCAGCGAGCGTGGATTTTTGTATTACCGGTACTGCTGCTGGTTGCGTTTAATGCTCTGATCCCATTAATGACAGTTATTAATTATTCGGTTCAAGAGACATTTGGCAATAATCAATTTTTTTGGGCTGGACTGCGATGGTTTGAAGATATTCTGCGTTCTGAGCGGTTTCATGCCGCTCTTGGGCGTCAAGTTTTGTTTACGATCACGATATTATTGATTGAAATTCCTTTAGGTGTAATCATTGCTCTTTCTATGCCGCGGCAAGGTATTGGGGTGTCTCTTTGTCTTGTGCTAATGGCACTCCCGTTGCTTATTCCTTGGAATGTTGTAGGCGCAATGTGGAATATATTCACGCTCCCCCAAATTGGTTTGCTGGGCTGGGTAATGAACAGTCTGTTAGGTATTTCATACAATATGACTGTGAGTCCAGTTGCTGCTTGGATTACAATAATTGTTATGGATGTTTGGCATTGGACGTCGTTGGTTGTTCTTCTTGCTTATGCTGGTCTTATTTCGATTCCAGAAGCCTATTACCAAGCAGCACGAATTGATGGGGCGTCAAATTGGGCTGTTTTTCGCTATATACAATTGCCTAAAATGAAGAAGGTGCTGACTATAGCAATTCTTTTGAGATTTATGGATAGCTTCAATATTTACACAGAACCATTTGTGTTGACAGGCGGTGGTCCAGGTAATTCAACAACTTTATTGAGTATCGATTTAGTTAAAGTTGCATTGGGACAATTTGATCTTGGGCCTGCAGCTGCAATGAGTTTGATTTACTTTGTCATTACTCTCGCGGTCTCATGGCTCTTTTACACTCTAATGGCAAAGGATGAACAATGAAGTATCGTCGTCTCATTCCGATCATTTATATCTTATTTTTAATGCTACCTATTTATTGGTTGCTTGCCATGAGTTTTAAAACAACAAATGAAATTTTGGGTGGTTTTAGTTTATTTCCGCAACGCTGGACTTTTGAGAATTATTATACGATCCTCACCGATCCTACATGGTATTGGGGGTATATTAATTCGATTCTCTACGTTTCACTCAACGCCAGCATTTCCTTAATTGTTGCTCTTCCAGCTGCATATGCATTTTCACGATATAGGTTTTTAGGTGACAAACACTTGTTTTTTTGGCTCTTAACTAATCGTATGGCACCTGTCGCCGTTTTTGCTTTGCCATTTTTTCAATTATATTCGGCCGTTGGCCTTTTTGACACTCATTTGGCTGTTGCGTTGGCTCATTGTCTTTTTAATATTCCGCTTGCGGTTTGGATTCTAGAGGGTTTTATGTCTAGCGTACCGAAGGAGTTAGACGAAACAGCATATGTTGATGGTTATTCTTTTCCAAAATTTTTTGTTATGATTTTTTTCCCGGCGATCAAATCTGGCATTGGCGTTGCAGCTTTCTTTTGTTTTATGTTTTCGTGGGTGGAATTGCTTTTGGCAAAAACATTGACGGCAGTTGAAGCAAAACCAATTGCAGCAACAATGACACGTACAGCGTCTAGTGCTGGCTACGAGCTTGGTTTATTGGCTGCGGCAGGCATTTTAACCATTATTCCAGGTGCAATCGTTATTTACTTTGTTCGTAATTACATTGCTAAGGGTTTCGCTTTGGGGAGAGTCTAATGCGATTACTGAGTAATTTTTTGATATTGATTCCAATGATGACAATGGCACAAGGTTGGGGGAATGTAACTCAGCAACAGCAAGAGATTTTTTCTTGGGAACAGTGGTGGACTGAGCCAATTTTCGGCGGCTTCTGGATGGCATGGACAAGGGCAACTCTTGTGTTCTTTGTATTATTATTTGGATTTATTGCAGCAATGGCCATTATAGAAGTGTTTCGTCCCGGTGGTGATGAACGTCCGGGTATTTTTGGACTTACAACCACACGTGGGGATAGATTATTTATTGGTTTATTAGGATCAGCATATATCTTTTTGGCTTGGATCGGTATTTTCAGTACGTCAGTGCTTTTTGCTTTGTTCGTGTCGTTAGCATGGATTATTTTTTGTTTTTGGAAAGTGTAGATTTTGTAATCATCGATTATCAACTACCTCAATTCAAGTTCATCCTAAGTTTGACCATAAATTCTCGTGCCACAATTTAATGATACAACCAGAAGCTTTTCTCAGTCTTTGTGATAAGGCATAAATGTTCTCGGTGAAATTACGCTAATCGAAGGAAAGAGTCATGGAATGTATTTTGGCGATTGACCAAGGTACGACATCGAGTCGTGCAATTGTATTTGATAATGAGCTAACACCAATTGCATCAGGTCAGAAAGAATTTCCGCAGTACTATCCGAAGAATGGATGGGTCGAACATAATCCAGAGGAAATCTGGGAATCAGTCCTTTGTTCATGTCGTATCGCGTTAAAGCAAGTAGAAAATGATCCGGTCGCAATTGGAATTACAAACCAGCGTGAAACTGTTTTTGTATGGGAGAAAGAAACTGGCAAGGCTATCTATAATGCAATTGTTTGGCAGGACCGCCGTACTACTAGTTATTGCAATGAACTTAAGAAACAAGGGCATGAAGTCGATATTTCGAACCGTACTGGATTGCTTCTTGATCCTTATTTTTCCGCTTCAAAGCTATCCTGGATACTTCAGAATATCCCAAACGTCCAGCAAGCGGCAAAACGTGGTGAATTATTATTTGGGACAGCTGATAGCTATTTGATCTGGCGTCTAACAGGTGGTCGACGACATGTCACTGATATTACAAACGCATCTCGAACAATGCTTGTCAATTTAAGTACAGGTGAATGGGATGAACAACTTCTTGATCTATTTCAAATTCCAAGAGTTATACTGCCTGAAATTCTTCAATGTGCTGATAATTTTGGAATGACAGATAGGTCAATTCTGGGTTGTTCAATTCCCATTGTGGGTGTTGCTGGAGATCAGCAGGCTGCGGCGATTGGACAGGCATGTTTTGATCCTGGTATGGTAAAAGCGACTTTTGGTACAGGATGTTTTGTGTTACTCAATACTGGAGATGAACGTTGCAAGTCCAAGAATAGGCTTTTGACCACAGTTGCATGCAGAATTTCCGGAAAGACTACTTATGCAATTGAGGGATCAATTTTTGTTGCTGGTGCTGTTGTCCAGTGGTTGCGCGACGGCTTAGGACTTATTCAAACGGCATCGGAATCCGAATGTCTTGCGATGAAAGCTGATGTTGAACAGCAACTGTATATTGTGCCAGCATTTACAGGGCTGGGTGCGCCTTATTGGGATTCGGAATGTCGTGGTGCTATTTTTGGTCTTACGAGAAATAGTGGTCGAAATGAATTTGCGAAAGCGGCATTGGAAAGTGTTGCATATCAAACGCGTGATTTACTTGAAGCGATGCGATTGGATTTTGATCCGCAGCAGGAGATGATTCTGCGTGTTGACGGTGGAATGGCTGTGAGTGACTGGATGATGCAAAATCTCGCAAATCAACTTGATGTCTTGGTTGACCGGCCCAGTATTATTGAAACAACGGCCTTGGGGGTCGCCTACTTAGCGGGGTTTGAGTTAGGATTATATCCTGCGCCGTCAGAATTTTTGAAAAGTTGGCGATTAGAAAAAAGATTTGTTCCAAGTGGTGTTCGGACGATTGAGGACAAACGATATAGAGGATGGAAAAATGCTGTGCAACGAACTCTATCGTCAAAAATAATTGAATTTTGACATTTCGTCATACTTTTGTTTTTAAGCATGCTTTTTGGTGAGATGAAAATTCTTTTGAAACATGAGAATTTTAAAGGTCACTTATTCAAGATTTTTTAATAATGAGTAAGGTGCTATACTGGTGTAACTAGTGTCTGTAAAAACCTAAAAATCAGTATTAAAACGCTAAAAAAGTTGACTCTTTTGTCGTTTTTCTCTGGCGAAGATTGCGAGTATTTGATACAATATCAGCAATTATCACCAAGATTTGCCCCAAATCAGCAAATCTTCGCCAGAATCTCTCGAAAGAAAGGTCACATTATGCGCACATCCTTCGCAATACAACCCCTTCTTGGCAATACCGCCACCCGTCAGCTCACCTTCGACCCTACCTCCCGCGATGATACCGAAGTTCTCTGCTATGCCTGACAGGCCTTATAGTGTCATCGTGACGCCCGTGACACGGTTCTTGGTCTGGTTGAAGCGTATCACAGCCAGCAGATTGATCGCGAGAATGGTCGCCGTGGCATGACGTTCTGGCAAATTCTGGTAGTGGCAGTCATCAAACAGGTGCGATTCTTGTATGGTGTGCTAACATTTGTAGCATATGTTGTGTCCCTAAGCTGCCAGCGCAATGCAAATTGCACGATTGTCATTGGCGGGCGATGTGGGCGCCCAGTCGCCTTGGCGATTGAAGCGTGGTACTAAGTCCTTCCAAACCCGGTCAAAGCGATTGGACTTGCATAAGGCTCGGAGGGTGCGATTCTTGTATGGTGTACTAACTTTTCTACCATATGTTGTGTCCCT
>JAPORV010000492.1 GCA_026710055.1 Aestuariivita sp. | reverse complement strand
GCTCTTGCAACCGACGCAGACAGGCCACAATCATATCCTGATCTCCCCCTTCCCAGATCACCTCATGCCCCAAAATGAACTGAACCTGATCCTCAATGACATGAGACGGGCACACCCAGCTCGACGGGTGTCCCCGCCTTGCCTTTTGATATCCAGCGTGTATGCGGTTCAAAGACCGAGAAGATCTTTTCATCATGCGGGATTGTTTCACCCTTGAGCACCCGCCGCTCCACCTGATCGCGCAGAAGATGAGCATATCCCAAGTATTCCTGGCTCTTGTCCACTAAGACACCTGCGGAGGCGGCCTCAAGCGTTGCCTTCATCTGCGTTAACGTCTTCATCAGATGATCAGCCAGGGCCAGATCATGCCGGATGATCTTCTCAAACAGACCGTGGTGACGGCGCGCCCGACTGGCTTTCTGAAAAGCCTTCTTGAGCATCTTCTTCCAGTGCTTGGCTCTTGGCCATGCAGGTATTGGTCGTGAACAGGGCGCTGCCTACCTGACAGGACGACGGACGAATGAAATAAGACGCAAGGCCTCTGAGGGTGGCCACCCCCAGAGGCCTAGGCACTCCACTTGTGCGTTTGCCGAGATTGAGTTATATTCTTCCCACAGAAGAGATGTACGGCTTGTGACATGCCACTGCACAACAACCATGCCTCATCACCAGAGCATCACCTCCCTCACTCAGCAAAGCCTTAAGTTGAGGTGAAATGATGTCTCTTGGTGCACTTCACAGTTGAAACAGGCTGTTTAAAAAATCTTTCAACGAGCCTCAGTACTCTTTCAAAATTTTTAAAGAGTTAAACTGACATACATATGGTTCACTCGTTGACGCTTTTCTAGTAGTTTGATTCATTCATTTAAGTTCATTTCCAGAAGCGTTTGATGGCCCCGTTTCCTCGCCACAGCGAGGCCAACCGACGGCGCCAACGGAACCATTAGTCAACTATATATAAGGACATCCGATGCGACTTACTCCCCGTTCAAAAAGGCTACCATACGGGTACCAATACGTTCTGCGGCGTTAGCAATATCCTTATCGGCAACATGCGCGTAGCGCAGTGTCATTGAGCACTGGCTATGTCCCAACAATCGAGAAACCACCGGTAGTGGAACACCAGCCATCACGCATTGGCTTGCATAAGAATGGCGCAAATCGTGCAACCGCACATCTTCAATCCCGATGTCCCGGCGAATCCGGTACCAAAGGTTCAGGTTTTTCGAGAGAGGTCGTTCAGGATTTCTCAACGACGGAAACACATACTCACCATACAGTCCCGACGCGATCAAGCGTCTCTCAATAACGACCTGTGCTTCTGGGCTGAGATACACCGTGCGCGGACCAGTCTTGCTGTCTTCAAGCCGAAGTCGTTGATCAGCCACCTCTCGCCGCTTCAAGCCAACAATTTCCATCTTGCGGCATCCAGTGAGTAGCAATAATCGAATGATGTCTGCTTGTGCGCTGTAAGGCTCTTCGACATACTGGTCCAATGCCGCATTCAATCGCCTGATCTCGTCTCGGGATAGAAATCGAGTCATTTTGGGTCGACGATTCGAACGCACCGAACATGCTGGGTTAATGGCGATTAGATCGCGCTCTAACGCATGGTTCAAGCTTTGACGCAGGATCTGTAATGCGAAGTTTGCTCCGCCCGGCGCAACACCACTGTATGCGTCGAACCAGTCGTCAATCACCTTCCGCGTGATTCGATCTAGCCGAAAAACTCCGAAAGTGGGCAACAGTTGCCGAGTCAGAACAAAGTCGCGTCCTTTCACCGTGGTAAGCTTGCAGCGTGTCGACCAAGTGGGGCGCCACATATTCAATACGAACGCTTGATAGACGGGGACATCGCGGCGGGGGGCGATGCCCTCTACGTGACGCCGCAAGCAAGCTTGGCGAGCGTCGTCAAGCGACATCACGATATTCTTGCCAAGTGCTATTTTTCGTCCGCTTATAGTGCTGACCCATGTCTTTGTGCCCGAGGGATAAACGCGCACGCTCAGCGAGGGGACCATTGTATCCTGAACAGAATACTCGCGGGTTGCTGGTGTGAGTCGTTCGACACGAGACTTCGTTAACCGCACACTGCTCATGGTCGTGTCGCTCCAAGAACAGCGTCCATCTCAGTGGCTGCTTGTTCCACGTCAATTTCCGCATGATGAGCATACTTGAGCGTCGTTTCTGGTTTATTGTGTCCAAGAAGCCGTCCTACCGTCAGAACAGTTTCACCGCTTGAGATCGCCATGCTCGCGTAGGTATGCCGCAGATCATGAACGCGAACATCCCGTAAACCGGCGTCAGCTCGGATCTGATTCCAAACAGTGCACAGTTTCGTCTTGGTGAATGGACCAGTGGTAGTCAAGGCAGGAAACACCCACAACGATGTTCGTGGATGAATGTCAAGGAGCTTTCGGGCAGGATCCGATAACCACACAGTGCGCGGCCCGGTCTTGCTGTCACGCAAAAAGAGATTTCCATCACGATAGTCCGTCCAGCGCAGGGTGCGGATTTCACCAGACCGACATCCTGTCAATACCAGAAGCCAGAGAATCGTCACCGACGACGAGGGCGTCACCGAGCGTAACGCCCCGCCAAGACGAGCGAGTTCAGCCCCCGAGAGGAACCGCTGCCTATTCTGTCTCCGATAGCGCTTGATGCCGCGACAAGGATTAGACCCCTCAGGGCGCAAACTACTCGCCTCCGCTTCCTTCATAATGATCGACAGCACCGGCATCGATCGGTCTGCCGACACGGGCGTCGCGTGTAGCGACGTGAACCAATCTCGCACATCCTGCGCAGTAATGTCGGCAATCCGCCGTCCCGCGAAAAAAGGCAGGATATACCGACGAAGATATTTCTGGTTCACCGCAAGGGTGCTCGTCTTCCACTGACGGCGATAACGGCGGAACGCGTCGTCCGCTACTATCTCAAACACTATTTCCTCATCAGAGTGTCCTGACCGTAGGGCGACAAGCACGTTCACGGCTTGCTGCCGAGCTTCAATCACTGTCATAGTGGCTGGGTCACCGATCATCGTCCAGAAACGCTCACCAGCGTGTTGGCTGTGCAGAAAATACCGTTTCCTTCCACTTGGCAGAACTCGGACACCAAAGCCCTTCAGGGCAGTGTCCCGAATAGTGTATGTCATCGTTTTGGCAGGCAAAGCATGCACCCGTGCATCCGTTAATTGTAGCATAATTAATCTCCTCTATCCAGTTGCAGTATCGGACAAACTCACATAGAATTATATCCGAAACCGTGATTTTAATAAGAAAAATAAGCAATTATTTCAATGAATTAGCATCGAAGGTACGTTTTGCGGTGTCTGCCTTATTTGCGACATTCAGCATGGCTGCGGCAGACGTTTCATTCAAGGGTACCGGGCGTGTTGGTGTAGTCTACAATGAAGAAAATAAAAACGTACAAAATGTGGACAAGGTAAATTTGAACACTCGGCTCAGATTGCAGTTTAATATGTTGACACAATCAGATGCTGGTGTGGTAGTTTCAGCACAGTTGCGTGCCCAAGCTGATCAAGGCAATGGTAAAGCAGAATCGGCGTCCTGGAACGGCGGAGTTATTGGAGTTGGTTTAGGCGCAGTTCAACTTGAGTTTGGCAATATTTCTGGCGCGATTGACGATTTGCCAAATCTTAATATGCCAACACCATCTATCTTTACTGGTGTAACTGGTCTGGGCTCTTCGGGACTTGACCTAGTAGACGTTGATGGTTACTCAAGCACAGGGTCTGGAACGAACAACGGTGTGAACTTCAAGTATTCAATGGGGCCTCTTGGCCTGCATGTGTCACATTCAGGAACTGGCGCAGATGATGAGCGTACGGCAGCTAACGTTAAATATAACGTAAGTGGCTTTAAAATTGCTGTTGGTGCACAAAGAAGTGAAAGTAAAAATGATAAAGGCCTAAAAGATGAAAACATATTTGTCGCGACTCTTGGTGGTGATCTTGGTTTTATGGAAGCTGGTGTAGGGTTTTCACAAAGTGAGAATATTGGTGTTAATGACGCCGATGTAGATAAGGTAAGAGTATACGGTAAAATACCCCTTGGTGCAGCAACTAATCTTCTCTTATGGGCAGCAGACGAAGATGAAAATGTCGAGATGAAAGATAACGGTTCTCTTATTACCAACGATGGCGGTTCCTTTGGTGTTGATGTTTCCCATAATTTGGGAGGTGGTGTAACATTTGTCGCTGGATTTGCTGATAATAGTGATGGTTATCAAGAAGCTGATGCTGGCATTCTATTCGAGTTCTAAGTCAGTCATCTGACTTAATTAAAGGCGAGCTATATAGCTCGCCTTTTTTCTTTGTGATGCGGTCTTTGTGAAACCGCCGGTTCAAACTGTGCAAGTGTACTAAGGCTCATATGGGTGGTTTGAGGATATTGGTTCATTAACGGTGTGTTTTAGTCAGGAGGCGGTATGAAGCTATAAAGTCATAAAATAAGAAGATTCTGATACCAAGCGGCGGTCACATCACCTCCCTCAGGGTGCGATATCTCAGAACCTTGCGGGGACGCGTATTCAACGCATCTTATACCTGTTGTACTTCGTCCGGTGTCATCACCACCCCTCTGCGTATCCTTGGGATAATATCCCCAACGTCTGAAGAATTACATTCTCTGTTGCTAGCAGTCGTGCGTGACGACTTGTTCGTCTAATATCACTGGTTTCGGTGGAACGTGTCAAAATGTCACAATTCCACAAGCGGCCTCTTTTAATCTACTACACCAGCCCCTTGTTTTCCTTTACTTTTTTTGGCGACTGGTACCATACGTCTATCAACTTGATTTGTCACATTTGCTGATTTCCCGGAAAGCCATTTTGCACTCAAAGCTCGGTATAAGCTTGCTTCGATATATCTTCCTAATGTCATCCGACGGCGTTATACACCTTAACCAGGCTTGAAATGCTTGTATACATCCAACCTTGGCTTTTAAAATCGTTCTCGCCGTTACGTGCGGCATTGGCGTTATGTTGAATAAAGCCCTACGAGCGACAATGAGTGTCCGGTCGTTTTCAATGAACCTTACTCTTTCATTAGCAGGTGTTTCACAAAGGCCATATTACAAATAAAAAAGGCGAGCCATATAGCTCGCCTTTGATTAAGTTAGATAGTCGACTTAAAAATTGAAGTAAATGCCAGCATCAGCTTGTTGATGACCATCGCTGTTATCAGCAAATCCAGCGACAAATGTTACACCACCTCCCAAATCATGGGCAATATCAACACCAAAGGAACCGCCTTCTCCTTTGGAATTGTCATCTTCGTCTGAACCCCACAAGAGGAGATTAGTTGCTGCACCAAGGGGTACTTTACCGTATGCTCTCACCATATCCACATCGGCGCCATTAACACCAACATTCTCATTTTGCGAAATCCCTACACCAGCTTCCATAAAACCGAGATCACCACCAAGGGTTGCGATAATTACGTTTTCATCTTTTAAACCAGCAGCATTTGTACTGTCACTGCTTTGTGCGCCAACAGCAACGGTAAAGCCGCTTACTTTAAAACTGACGTGGGCTGCCGTACGCTCATCATCTGCGCCAGTTCCTGAATGTGACACTTGCAGGCCAAGAGGCCCCATTGAATACTTGAAGTTCACACCGTTGTTCGTTCCAGTACCGCTACTTGAGTAACCATCAATACCATTTACTCGATGAAGTTCCGAAAAAAAACCCAGACCACTTACACCAGTTGCGACAGAATTTGTTGGCATATTAAGACCTGGCAAATTGTCAATCGCGCCAGAAATATTACCAAACTCAAGTTTAGCTGCGCCTAAACTAACTCCAAAATGTCCGCCGTTCCAGGACGCCGCTTCTGCTGCACCATCGTTTTGATTAGCTTCAGCACGAAAACGTGCCGAAAATACCACACCAGCATCTGATTGTGCCGACATATCAAACTGCAATCTGAGCCGAGAGGTTAAATTTATCTCGTCCTTATCTGCAAGTTTTTTATTTGCTTCATTGTAGTCCACGCCGAAACGTCCATAACCCCCGATTGAAACGTCTGCCGCAGCCATGCTGAATGTCGCAAATAAGGCAGACACCGCAAAAAGAATTTTTTTCATAGTTTAAATCTCCAATTCATTTATGTCTCAATGCTCGCACATTTTGGCGAGCTATCTTATATATATTTCACATACATGCATACACGAAATACATAACAGTTAGTCATTAACCATTTCAGATTGAATAATTATGGTAGTAACTTTATCAAGTTGAGACGTAATTAACCACAACATGACAAACCACAGTGACACATAAATGCCACAGTTTTTACCAGATACGTGGTGCCAAAAGACAGCAAAATAAGTATTCATTATCAAACGATAAAAACCGAGTTTCTTTATGATGAAGTTAATCAATACTTGCCTCTTTATCAGACCTTTTGTAAATCAGCTAAATAAATCGTTATTTTAGATACACACCTGAAACCATGTCTCACATCAAAGCTTTCATCTCCCTCCTTTTCTTAGTAGCTATCCTCGTAACCTGCGGAAATAATTCATCAATTAATAGCGCAACGAATGATCCAATTAGCCAAGTTAACCCAATACTTAATCAGGAACCCGAAGAATCCACGATCTGGGATATTCTGCGACCGGATCAAACCGATCAAACCGTGTCAGTCAATCGGTACATCTGGAATGCCGCAGTTGAAGTCCTTGATTTCTTGCCAATCAAATCAATCGACCCCTTTACAGGCATCATTTCAACCGACTATGGAACACCTCCCGGTGGTGGAAAAGCCTATCGCGCAACAGTTCACATAACCGACCCCGCACTTGATGCAAGAGCATTGCGCGTGTCTTTAGTCACTCGGTCCGGTCCCGTCGCCGCTGAAACCTCACGCGCCGTTGAAGACGCCATTCTCTCACGCGCACGACAACTTCGCATCGCAGATAGTCGCTTTTAAAACTATTTTGTAAATTACCAGCAAAAAATTTCCTGAACAACGCCAATCCTATTTCTTCATCACTAGGATGAAATCACTTATGAAACGCTATAATCCGGCTGAAATCGAAGGCAAATGGCAAACCCAATGGGATCAAGCGGACATCTTTAAAGCGAAACGTAGCACTGATAAACCCAAATACTACGTGCTCGAAATGTTCCCCTATCCATCTGGACGTATCCATATCGGTCATGTACGAAACTATACAATGGGAGACGTGATCACACGCTATAAAATTGCTACAGGACATAACGTCTTACACCCAATGGGATTTGATGCATTCGGCATGCCTGCCGAAAATGCCGCGATGGAATCAGGTGGACATCCCAAAGAATGGACATATCAAAATATTAGCGACATGGTAGCACAATTAAAGCCGCTCGGCTTTGGACTCGATTGGTCACGAATGTTTGCTACCTGCGATCCAGAATACTATGGTCAACAACAAGCCTTGTTCCTTGATATGCTAGAGGCCGGACTTGTTTACCGAAAAAACGCAGTTGTGAACTGGGATCCCGTCGATATGACCGTCTTGGCTAATGAACAGGTTATTGACGGAAAAGGCTGGCGCTCAGGTGCAGAAGTAGAACGTCGCGAACTCACGCAATGGTTTTTTAAGATTTCTGATATGGCTGAGGACTTGCGAACAGCTTTAGATACCCTTGAAAATTGGCCCAAAAAAGTGCGCGCAATGCAGGAAAACTGGATTGGAAAATCGCGTGGCTTGGACTTTTCTTTCTCCATCAAAAACAGTCAAATTCCATATAAAGAAATTAACGTATACACAACACGACCCGATACGCTTCTCGGCGCCTCTTTTGTCGCAATCTCACCAGATCATCCAATTTCAAAATTTCTCGAACGCAATGACGCAAACCTCGCCAAGTTCAACGCCGAATGTCGAAAATTAAACACATCAGAAGAAGCCCTCGAAAAAGCAGAAAAACGCGGTTTCAAAACAGCGTTAAATGTTCAGCACCCCTATCATGAAAACTGGAAACTACCAGTATATGTGGCAAACTTTGTTTTAATGGATTATGGTACTGGCGCTATTTTCGGATGCCCCGCTCACGATCAACGTGATCTGGATTTTGCGAGAAAATACGAGTTACCAATTATCTCTACATTTATTCCAGCAAAAGTCGAAGAACCTTGGATGTATCCCGAGGACGGCGGTAAAGCATTTGTGCCACCTAAATCAGAACAAGTAAAATATATTAAAGCATTAGCAGGTACAGACTTTCAAACTGGCATTGAGGCAGTTGAAGCAGCGATTGCCCATTGCGAAGAACACAACATTGGGAAGGGAGTGACACGATACCGCCTTCGTGATTGGGGACTCTCGCGTCAACGATATTGGGGATGTCCCATCCCCGTCATTTATTGTAAGCAATGTGGCGTCGTTCCTGAACGCAAAAGCAATCTTCCCATTCTACTTCCCGATGATGTTAGTTTTGATAGCCCTGGCAATCCACTTGATCGACACCCGAGTTGGCGAAAGACAACCTGTCCAATCTGCGGCAATCCGGCAGTCCGAGAAACTGATACAATGGATACTTTCGTTGATAGTTCATGGTATTTTGCACGCTTTACAGCTCCTAGAGCAAAAACGCCTACTAATCTCGAAGATGTAAATTACTGGATGAATGTCGACCAATACATTGGCGGTATTGAACATGCTATTCTACACCTGCTCTATTCACGCTTCTTTGCACGCGCCATGCATATAACTAGCCATTTACCCGAGTCATGCGCCGAACCTTTCGATGCACTATTTACACAAGGAATGGTTACTCATTCAATCTATCAAACAAAAGACGCAAAAGGACGATCAGTGTATCATCTTCCAGAGGAAGTTGATCTTGATAAGAGAATCGTAAAGGCCACGGGAGAAGTATTTGAAATCATTCCTTCAGCAAAAATGTCTAAATCTAAAAAAAATGTTGTCGATCCAACTGACATCATTTCCAAATATGGTGCAGACACCGCTCGCTGGTTTATCCTCAGTGACTCACCCCCTGAGCGCGATGTAGAATGGACAGCAGCAGGCGCTGAAGCAGCACATAAGCACTTGACACGGGTCTGGGCACTCTCAGACCAAATTGCACGGCTTGAAAAACACAACTCTGAACAAGATGATCAAGCTCTTCTTGAAATAATGCACAAAACAATCTTTGATGTCACACAAGGACTGGAAAGTTTCGGTTTTAATGCTGCTATCGCGAAGCTGTATGCATTTACAAATGCGCTTTCAAAATCAAAAGCTTCAAAGTTAATCCAACGTCAAGCAATTCTAATTCTTGCACAACTTATGGCACCAATGACTCCACACTTGTCTGAGGAAATTTGGTCAATGCAGGGGGCTGAAGGACTTGTAATCCAAACAAATTGGCCTCAAGCCGACGAGGATTTCCTCGTATCCAACATCATCACAATGCCTATCCAAGTCAATGGTAAGCGTAGAGCGGAAATTCAAGTTGAGAGAGATCTATCTGTCGCGCAAATTGAACAAAACGCTCTATCAGTTGAGATTATCAAAAAAGCATTAAATGGGACGAAACCAAAAAAAGTAATTGTGGTTCCGGGTAGAATAATTAATGTGGTTATTTAATCATCAACTTCTACTGCTTATGTCACTATTGGTGGTTTCGTGTGGTTTCACGCCCGTTTATTCACCAAATAGTTCCTTTCAAAACCTCAATAACCACACTCAAATCCAAATTCCAAATGACAAAGATAGTTTTATACTTGTCGAAGAGCTTCAAACCAAGCTCGGCAATCAAGGTAACAAATATAGTCTCACTTTCGATTTAACAACAAAGAAAAACGATATTCTGACATCAACAATCGGGCGTGCATTGCGTTTCAATATTAACGGAACAGTCGATTTCACGCTAACAGCGTTAAAAAATAACAAAACAATTTATCAAGGTCAGGTCACAAACTTTACAAGCTACTCAGCAACAGGACAGACTGCTGAAACCCGCTTTTCGGAGCAAGAAGCGCACACCCGCTTAATGCGTATTTTAGCAAACCAAATACTAACACAGCTTTACGCACGCCAAGAATTAAGACCGTAATGAAACTATCGGCTCGAGATACTGCCAATTATTTTCGTAAGCCTGACCTTAATGGAAGCGGCATACTCATCTATGGCGAAGACCCAATGCGAGTAGCCATTAAACGGGCCGAAGTCGTTAAGGCACTCATTGGACAAAATGGTGAAAAAGAAATGCGACTAACCAGACATTCCGTTGCTGAATTAGCGGCTAGTCCTGGCATACTTTCCGACACAATTCGCACTATTGGGTTTTTTTCTGGAGCGCGCGTTGCGTTGATTGAAGAAGCAAATGATAAAATCTACCAGGCGGTTGAGATAGCCTCAAAAGAATGGAAAGTTGGAGACGCTCAAATTATCGTAACCGCAGCGTATCTACGTCCGTCATCTAAGTTACGAAAATTATTTGAAGGACATAAAACCTTAAGAGCGGCAGCTGTCTATGATAACCCTCCAACGGTAGAGGAATTTCAGCAAGCATTACAATCAGCTGGCCTCAAAAACATCAACCAAGATAGTAAATCGACGCTAAAATCTCTCTCATTTGAACTTGGACCGGGAGATTTTCAACAACTTTTGAATAAAATCTCTCTTTTTAAACTTGGTGATGATACTCCTCTCTCTTTGGAAGATATCATGTTGTGCGCGCCCGCTTCTACCGAAGCAGATTTGAATGATTTAATTGGCATAGTTGCAGAGGGTCGTTACACCGAGATAAATTCTCAACTAAGACGCCTAGAAGCGCAAGGAACTACCGCCGTAACGATTTGTATCAACACACTTCGTCACTTTAAAACGCTTTATTTAGCAGCATCAGATCCAGATGGACCATCGACTGGTTTAAAAAAAGTTACCCCTCCAGTTTTTGGTCCGCGCCAAGAACGCCTTCTTCGTCAAATACAAAATTGGGGACTCGTTAAATTAGAAATCGCTCTGAAAAGAATAACAAGTACTGATTTAGTTTTACGCTCTGCTAATCAAAACGCTCCACCTATGGCACTTGTTGAAAGAATGTTGATTCAGCTCGCGATGCTCTCACAAGGAAAAAAATAAAGATGACTACTCGCCCCCTTAAATCAGCTTAATTTTTTTCTGTTGTATCGTGATCGAATTTTTCTTACTGCTTTGGTACTGATATTGCGTTGTGATGCCCTCAATCCGGTTTGATAACTTGTAGTACGAGTCGGTCATCATTTTTTTGTAAAGAGCACTACAAAAACCCCTCTAACTAAGGGGGGAGTAGTTACAAGAAGATGACAGTAAAATAGACATTTCAGCGGTGATGTGATAAGAAACACGTGTCATGGTATTATTGACCGGAAATTGATCATGTCTGAATTCAAACGTATTGCGTTGCAACGGTTTGTAAACCGCCCGGAAAAATCTGAACCGCCTATTTTTGTGGGTCGAGGTACCATCATTAATAAAGTCTTTACAATTGCCCAGGAAGTGGGTGACGACCGTGTTGGCATTCCTGGCAACACGACGGTGATACAAGGTGCACCGGGTGCGGGGAAGAGTTCAGTCCTTCATCATTTGACACACACCAATGATAAAGACGATGAGCCGAAGACATTGGTTTTATCCAGTGTGGAGTTGGAAAACAA
>JAPORV010000121.1 GCA_026710055.1 Aestuariivita sp. | reverse complement strand
TCTATCTCAAAAAAGATCGGATTGCGGGTTAGGGGCGTTAAGTATATAGGCCCCAAAATTTTGCGCAATTCTCGTCTTTCGCCCTCTTCGGAATCAGAAACATCATTTTTGATTTTATCGCGGTCAGAAGCCTCTAAAATATTGGCCGCTTGCACTTGAGTTTCACCATTCCGATATTCTGTTATCAAGATCTCTATTTCCTTGGTCTGTTCATCAAACAAAATGTCAAAAGAAGACAATTCAGCCAATCTTTCTCGCCGCTCGGATTGTTTTAATTTGATGATGATTTAAGCGTAACTTATCACTTCATTAATTAAATTCTGATACTCAACAGAGATCCATTTTTAACGTGGATATGCGAGTCCACAGTTTCGGTTTGCGCGTTTGTTCGCATGATGCCCACTATGGTGATGATGTGAGCGAATTTTGTCGAATAAATCGGCTTCTACGGGCTTGCATCCATTGAGTGATTGCTGAAATCTTACCAAACCTTTTCTTTCGCCATCACATCCAAAATTTCCATCGACTTTTATAAGTGGCTCTATACTTAAACCTGCAAAGTCGGGTCTGTCCTGACAAAAGTACGTAAAGTCCCACAGGATTACGCTTACGCTCTGACACGCACACATGATTATCTGCCTGCTGGTTTCGAATTTTCGTACGATGGTTGAGATTATCTCGCCATTCTGGAGTTTTTCTTTCACTTCTACCTGCTGATCTTTGGAAAACACAGATGATCGTCCCAGAAGCTTTTCAGATGCCTTGGCGCGGGCGAGGCCATGAATACGGATTCCGACCTCTTCGAGCTTGGCGACTGTTGTGCTGACGTTCATGACGTCGCGGCCTAGCCGGTCGAGTTTGGTGACGATCAGTACGTCGCTCTTTTACATGCGATCCAACAGCTTGGAAAACCCTTCCCGCTGCACAATACCATGGAGCCTGAGATAGTTTCTGTGACGATGCAGTGAGGTTCGATAGCGCACCCGGCGGTCTCGATTTCCCTAATCTGGTTTTCAGATATTTAATCGAAGGTAGAGACATGGGCATAGTCGTAAAGTGCGAGATATGTTTTTTTGCACGACAGCCTGCGACTACTTGAGCGGGGGACGGATTTGCTACAGAATGACAATATGGAACGATACTCATGTCTTAATAATATTACAAGGTAATTTACGGACGATAATTTCAGCGCTGTCTATAATCACTCCTTTGCGGACATCAGATACAGGATCAGCCATGGCACGAATGCACGTTCTCACAGTCAATGAACAGCAAGCTTTCGACAAGTCACCCCTGTTTGATTATCGTGATTACGAGAAACACTTCGATCTGCCCAAAGGGCTTATGGATATCGCAAAGGGCCTGCGTACGCCCTGGTACCCAAATCGGTTTCTACCTAATATGTGGCGATTTCAAAGCCACTAGGCGCTTTTACTAACCACAGGATTTCACGAGCGCGATATTGAAGCTGTCGCACGAATGGTGAGAATACAGAGTTCGGAATTTATCCCTGATGCTTATGCTAAGCAGATGCGGGTGCGCCATCAGAAGATCATTCTCGATTTCCATGGCTTCACACCCTTTGATGAAACGGCCAGCGATGCCCTTGCCACCGAGATTGCCACGATGGCGCGGAGGCATCTAAAACCTCGTCTGATCTTTGACCACTGCGTAGATTTTTTGATCCAACAACCGCGCGCAGGTGCCATCTGCCTATCAGTAAAATGATTTGATCCGCGCCGGTCTGCACGACCACAAGGTAGAGCTCATTGCATTGGTGGACAGTCGATTTCCTGCCGAAGCGCGGCACTTGCTTGATGATCTGTTCTCGGCACAGGGCAATCAGAACCGGTATCGCCTAACTCTTCTGAAGAAACTGTTATAGTCAACCAGTCCCTCAAAGATCAAGGAAACCGTCGCTGATCGGAAGATGCTATCAGAGTTGTACGGTCAATTGAATGACATTCTTGCAAAACTTGATCTTGGGACTGCAGGCATTCGGTATTTTTCGGGCAGTGTCCTGCGATCAGAATCTTCCAGATGCAACGTCAGGGTCGCAACGACCGGCGTATCCATACAGCCACTTTTATGACCCATCAGTTCTATCGTTACCAGAACAACATGATTGATCTCTGGCTCAACGTCATGGCGTTGTTCAAGTCAGCGGCAGTGCGGGACAATCAGAAAACACTGTTGTAGGAGCGCAATGATCAGCAGCGGCAGATCGGCATTGTCGTCGATGGTCTGGAAACGTCGGTCTTTGGGGTTTTGCGTGATATCCAAAGCGTCATGTCTGCCACCAACCTGACAGATGTAGAAAAGGTCACAGTGACACAGGCTCTCCTCGACCACGGAAAAACGGCAGACTTAGACCGGTTGAAAGACGATCTGGCGGCAACCATCAGTGAAGCCGGCTGGCATGACATTCTGGAAGCACGATCCGTGAGGCTACAAAATCGCCTCAGTCCCTTGTTGCGGGCACTCACCTTCATGCCGAACAAACAGGCGACGGCCTTGTTGGGGGTGATTAGTCACTTCAGAAACGATAGAAATTTATCTGAACGCTTTACTGCTCTCGATCTTACGCCACAAAGGTACTCCTGACCGCTACGCCGTGCCCAGCCATGCCACGGCAGATGCCAAACACATCCTGACCTGAAATGAAGCGCCCTTCAAGATGCCCCCAGAGCGCGCCAACACCCAGTGAACAACTTAGACCAAAAACTGATGTTTAGCAACACCTCGACATAATCGTAGCCGCAAAAAGCGCCTGTAATGCCTTTTGGCAACCCTGATATAATGATATCAATAGCTTACAAAAAAATATCAGAAGTCGGATGATCGTATTCGGTGCGTCAACGGTCGGTGACTGCCTGACAGGCGCTTCTGATTTACCAAACTCACCCTGTGTACTTGCGGATCATGGTAGGATTGTTTCGATTGCAGAAAGATTCGGTCTCTTTATCGGTACATCAAGAGCGGAAAATCCGTCGAACCAGCTCTTCAAATTCTACGGACAACCCTATTGATCTGTTCTAGAAATTGACCCCGTAGCTCAGTTCTGCGTGAATGCGCTCACGATACCTGCATTTACCTTTTTCAGGAACGCAGCCCAGTCAAAGCCTTCGGGGTCTTTTGCGACGGGAATATTTTCTTGATCCGTAATCCATTTCGGAAAGAGTACGATGAAAGCAAAGTGGTGGCGCGAAATGCTGTGATACGCACCAGGCAGATCGCCGGACACCGCATCAAAAAGAGAGCGGACATGGAATTCCGGTTTGGCAATTGTGTCGTCGTCCACTGCGAACACGGTCAAATGTGTCATCGACAAGGCTAGAGTGGGGTCTACGCCTTGAAACACAGGCACCACGAGAACAGTTTTGCTTGTGATTAAGGGTGGACTGCGAAACGGATCCAGCGTACCGCGCAGATCAACATCATGGCGGAAAGACTGGATCAGGCGATAGATCATGCCCGGATCTTCACAAAATGTCGCGTCTGCCACGACGTTTTTATCACAATGGCTGACCACATGTTCCAATGAAAATCATGCCCCTGCAGCCAAAAGGATCGTTGCCCTCGCAACTGACCATTCTTTGGGCAAATGCGCCCGATTCTATCAATCTGATTGAGCGGCAAATTACGATACCGCAACCAGGTGAAATACGTAAGGCATTAGAACAAGTTTCTCGTCTGCCTTTGCTTATGCCACTTCAATTTAGTCAACCAAGAAGCCTGAAGGTCACATCTATATTACCACGACAGATTCCGATGACGGAGTTTAATCAAAGGAAATGAAGTCAATGATGCGGAAGGCGCGGACATTTACTCTTGGACAAAGGATGGAATTATCTCAGAAATGCGAAAAAACCGGAAAATACACCAATAGCTACAGGCAACGATGCATGTCAAAATCAAGTTCGTAGATTGACTAATGGCCGCTTTCATTTCCGCAATATAAAATGCTTTACTGGATTCAATTTTGTCATCCAGTCGCTTGAAGTTCACATTGTTCAGTTCTTGATTAACATCGATCTTTTCATTAAAAGAATCTATCCTTCCGTTAACAATTTCTAGATCAGACTTTTACGCAACGTTGGTCGTCGCAATCGTGTGAATAGCCTCAACCGTCGCTTCAGCTTATTTTTGTATAAAGCCAGCGGACTTAAGTTTTTTCGTTTCTGTCAGCGTATTTACGGCAAACTCTGCCATTGCGTTTTCCTACGAGTCGATCAGTCGAAATCATTTAGCAAATCGCCAGCTCAGCTGCAAGTCCTGGCCATGATCACGATTCCCACTAGCTTTTTTTCGTGACGCTGTGTGGATCAATGTCACGTTAGAAAGATGGACATATCTTAGCAAGCATAACAAACCTCGGATTGAAAAACCCGATTTAAAAAATCGACGCTGAAGGATAAACGGGAAAGTGTGAGCGCGCGAGTGTGTATCAGGGAGCGCCTGAAAACTGTGACGTTCATTTAGGTTTATCACGTTCCCTGATCAGGCATGAGCATCATCCCACCTGTTGTCAATCAGATCATGTCGGAAGAGGCTGCGCATCACCTCTCATCAACAGAGAATGCGCTTCTGATGATCCCGTGCTTTTTAAAAAAGCGCACGGGATCTCTCAAGAAGCCGAGGGAAGCACATGTAATAGAACATTTGCCGGAATCTTTTGTCCGCGGCCGTCGTGAGACTCGAAACAATCACCGTTTCCTTCAAGGTCTGAAAGGTCCCGTTCTCACTCACCCCTCTGCACCGATCAATGCGTATATTTAGTGTCTGTAAAAACCCCTTTTCACAAATTTCAACAGTCTGCCATGCATAAAAGCACATTTTTTAACATGTTAACTCAACCGAAATACGTTGGTGTCTTTTTTTTCAATTTGGCGAAGATTGGCTGATTCATTGGAAATCTTGCAAAATGGCAGGAAATTGGAATAAATATCAGAAATCTTCATTAGAGAAACCTGACAAATAAAGTAATGTTTTTTAGCGGCTTATTGAATGATTTAGGGTTTTTATAAGCACTAAGTTAATACTATTCCTTAAATTTTATTAAGCATCAATAAGTTCATGATCAATAGCCCGTCTTCTAAATTCTCAATGACAAAAAATTTAAAGAGGCAGATCAAAAACAAGCGCCTGTACGTTAAAGAATCAAAGAAAAAAGCCAAATGCACCAAGACTTCATTTTGTTTGCAAAATTCCATTCCCTTTTATTTCTAACATCACCAGATACTTTAGTTCAATCAAAACGATCAAAAATATCAATGGTTTCAATCGAAATCCAACCAAACACAATAATTGTACAGGTTACTACCCACAAAAATAAAGAAACAATAGTTGTAATGATGAATTTATTTCGAAGAAACGTTACAGTTGGCGCACTCGCGTGCGTACCAGGCACAACATCTCCTTCATCCCCTTGCGTCTTAATTTGAACAGGCAGAAAAATAAAAAAAATCATAAACCAATAAACTAGAAAAAGAACGAGTGCCGATACAATATCCATTTTGCTTCCTTATTTTTTGCACAATTTTATTTCAGAAACTGACCTTCATTTTATATTCAAGCCTGCTCTAACTCAATTAAACAACCATTAAAATCCTTAGGATGCAAAAACAATACTGGCTTACCATGCGCTCCAATTTTGGGTGCCCCATCACCCAATACTCTTGCTCCAGACTTTTTCAGATTTTCGCATGCTACTAAAATATTATCCACCTCATAACACACATGATGAATGCCTCCCGCCGGATTATTCTGAAGAAATGTAATGATCGGACTGTCCTTTCCAAGTGGTCCCAAAAGTTCAATTTTTGTATTTTGTAATTCAATAAATACTACCGTAACACCATGTTCCTGCTCATCTTGAGGTTCACCAACATTAGCGCCAAGGACTAACTTATATTGCCGAACCGCCGCCTCTAAGTCAGGGACTGCAATAGCAACATGATTTAAACGACCAATCATTATTTCACCTCCTCAAGAATTAGAATCAATTTCAACTAACGCCCAAAGTACCTAGGAGCAAATTTTCCAGACAACCATTCCAATCCCAGAAATTTAAATATTGATCACGAGAGATAATCGAGTCAAAAAAACTACTTACCTAGCAAACATCGTATCCCGCACTTATGAAACCTACAAATTCTCAAATTAAAAATTTGGGGAATTAAGGAGAAGCATTTCTTCAATATCACTTTACATCGTGATATTATCAAAATGGCGGGGAGACAGGGATTCGAACCCTGGGGACGCTCTCACGTCCAACGGTTTTCAAGACCGTCGCATTCGACCACTCTGCCACCTCCCCACTTAAACACTGAGGTTAATCATGTTAATAAGACTTAAGCAGGCCTTCACAGGTCAAAAATCATTGTTTCACAATCATAGCTCAACTACTACTTTCAATCATCTAATTGTTCAATTATCAAGAGTATGTGGCAAATTTTCAAAAAAACAATTGAATCCAACTTTGCCAGAGACGATAAAAATAATTTAATTCAAACAAGTTGATAAGAAAATCAAATGTTTACCGGAAAATCTCCTTTTTTGTTTCAGAGTTTCTGCAACATTCCAACTGCATTAATGTATAGCACCTGTTCACAAACTTTCAATCTTCGTATTCTTCAAAGCGACGACACTAGAAGAAAATTTGTGCGCCAACTCTTTTTCATAATAACTATTTTCTTAGGCATCTTTTACGCGCAAACTTCTCCAACAATTGCGCGCGAAACACTCGCTAAATCAGCGTTCGTTATTGACCAAACAACTGGAACAATTCTGATTTCGAAAAACGCACTCACACCACTACCTCCAGCATCAATGTCAAAGTTGATGACACTGTACATGACATTCGAAGCCATCAAAGATGGCCGCCTTAGACTTGATGAACGATTACGAGTGTCAGAATACGCAATGTCCTTAAAAGGCTCTACAATGTTTCTAGATACAACAGATCGCGTTGTCGTCGAAGATCTGTTACGTGGAATCATTGTGCTTTCTGGAAATGATGCTTGTGTCGTAATTGCCGAAGCACTTAGCCCCGACGGAACTGAGGCCGGTTTTGCTCGCTTAATGACACAACGCGCCCGTCAACTTGGCATGGAACAAGCGACCTTTGTAAATTCGTCTGGTTGGCCCCATCCAGATCACCGTATGTCAATGCGCGATCTCGCAATTATTGCAGATCGATTGATTATTGATTTTCCTGAATTTTATTCAATGTTTTCGGAACAAGAATTTATCTTTGATAACCGTGTCCCTGCAAACTCTCGAAATCGTAATTCTCTCCTTGGTCTTGGGATTGGCGTTGATGGTTTAAAGACTGGCTATACCAAAGAGGCTGGCTACGGAATTGTCGCATCAGCAGAACATAGTGACAGACGAATTATCGTTGTTATTTCGGGCCTGGAAAGCACAAAAGAACGCACTTCAGAAGCTGAAGCAATCATTAACTGGGCGTTCCGTCAATTCAAAAAAGTCAATCTGGCAAAGGCGGGAACAAACATAGTTTCCGCGAATGTCCAGATGGGAACACAAGCGAAATTAGATCTTATTGTAAAAACGGACATTGATGTACTAATTCCAGTTCACGGTGAAGGTCAAATTACCGCTGAGGCAATTTACCAAGGACCAGTTCTTGCACCAATTTTGGAAGGCCAGGAAATTGGTGAATTACTTATTTTAACTGATGAACTTCAAGAAACCCGAGTACCCTTATTTGCTTCTCAAGCGATTGCTAAAGGCGGATTTTTTTCACAACTAATTAGTGCCAGCAAATTCCTACAAAAACAAATCTCCGTAAGGTTCTAAAGGTGGCAGGTTTTTTTATCACAATTGAAGGTATTGATGGTTCCGGCAAATCAACGCAAGCCCGTCTTTTGAGAGATAAATTAGTTGAAATTGGTCATGACGTTATTTTAACACGTGAACCTGGAGGTAGCAAAGGTGCAGAAGAAATTCGTTCGCTCCTTCTTCAAGGAAACACTGATCGATGGTCAGCAGAGACTGAAATACTTTTATTTACTGCTGCACGACGTGATCATGTTGAGCGTTTAATTGAACCGGCACTAATTGCTGATCAAACAGTCATTTGTGACCGCTTTGTCGATAGTACGCGAATATATCAAGGGTATGCTCATCACAATTTACGCAAACTTGTTGATAAATTACACAATTTGATGATTTTTCGCAATCCAGATCTAACCATACTTATTGATATTGATCCAACCATTGGTTTGAAGCGATCATTTGCAAGATCAAATCACGAAACACGATTTGAAAACCTTGGCACGGCGAAACAGTCGATTATGCGTAATAATTTTTTAAAACTCGCAAATGACTTTCCTGATCGATTTGTTGTTTTTGATGGTGAACGAGACTTTGGTATTATCGCTAAGGATATTTTTTCCTATGTTACTAAATTTAATGCGACTCAAACTACAGCAAAGACGCATAATGGCTAAATTGAATCAATCTGGGAATTTTCATCCACATCCTGATGTCGTACCCGATATACCTCATCCCTGCGAAACACTATGTGTTATTGGCCAAACAGAAGCAGAAAATGAGTTCTTAAAAGCTTTTAACTTTGAACGTTTACATCATGCGTGGATTCTGGCGGGATTGAAGGGTATCGGAAAAGCCACCTTGGCTTATCGTATCGCACGATTTTTATTGGTAACGCCGACATCATTAACAACCAACATATTTTCCGAAAAAAACCTGATATCAACACTCAATATAGACCCAAACAACTTAGTTTTTGGTCGCATTTTGGCTGGTTCAGAACCGGGACTTAAAGTGATCAAAAGGTCCGCAACCGATACTGGAACATTGAGCAACGTGATACGTGTTGATGATATACGTAAACTACATTCTTTCTTTGGATTAAAGTCCGCAAATGATGAACACCGAATTGTAATCATTGATTCCGCCGATGAAATGAACTCAGAAGCTGCAAACGCTTTATTGAAATTACTTGAAGAACCTCCACTAGGTGCAGTCCTATTACTTATTTCTCACCAACCTTCCCGCTTGTTGCCGACTATTCGTTCACGATGTCGTACTTTAAATTGTAAACAACTCTCGGCCACAGATATGATAAAAGCACTTGAACAAACTGGTGCCAAATCAATCGACTTAACATCAGCACAGGCACTTGTTGAACTTTCTAGCGGATCTGTCGGAACGGCATTTCGACTTTTGAATAATAATGGTTTGACTCTTTATGCAGACTTAATAAATTTGCTTTGTACACTCCCTAAGTTTTTGCCGAATGACGCACTTGCATTAGCCAAGACCGTCACTGGTTCAAAAAATAATGAGCGTATTGATTTACTTTTTTTCATAATAGACTTTGTTCTTACCCGCCTAGCACGGTACGGAGCTATGGGAACAACCGCAACGGATGCCGCACCTAATGAAATAGAAATCCTCAGGGGATTAGCGCCAGATACACGTGCTGCGAGAATCTGGGCCAATACAGCTTTAAGTGTAAATGCTCGCGCACGGCGTGGATTACAGGTAAATCTAGATCCTTCTACTCTTGTACTTGATGCAATTTTTTCAATCGTTCAATCTGCCAAACAAATTAATCAAAAACCGTTCGTTTCGACCATTAATTAATGATTTAGTTATAATAATGAATCAATTTTGTAAGAGCGTTTCAAAAATCATTAATTTTTACAACACCAATTTAGATCACTCAATTGACAGGTTTCCAGATATTAAACATCACCGTTGTCTACCCGAGCTACTTCTCAGCTTTACAGAACCAAAAACAATATGAAGCGAACCGCACATATTTCAGATAGCCATTGCCATTTAGATTTTCCCGAATTCAATGGTAAAATTGATCAAGTTGTCTCAAAGGCGGCACGCGCTGGCGTTACGCGCATGATAACAATCTGCACAAATCTGCACGAAGAGCCACAAGTCCGCGCTATTGCAGATAAACACCAACCTGTATTCTATGCTGCTGGAGTTCATCCCATGAATGTAGCAAAGGAAGCACTCGCTCAAGTTGATGAACTAATTAAAATATCACGTCACTCAAAAATGGTAGGAATCGGCGAAACTGGGCTTGACTTTTTCTACACTCAAGAAAGCGCAGATTTACAGATTCAGTCACTTCGTATACATATCGCAGCCGCTCGGGAAACAAATCTTCCGCTCATTATTCATTCCAGAAAAGCAGACGATAAAATGTCACAAATCCTAACTGAGGAATATCGAAATGGCGATTTTTCGGCTGTCATGCACTGCTTTTCTTCAAGTTTTCAACTTGCAAAATCAGCCTTAGAATTAGGATTCTACTTATCAATGTCTGGAATTGCCACGTTTCCGCGAAGTCATGAATTACGCGATATTTTTGCCGCCACCCCATTAGAAAGAATTATTGTAGAGACTGATGCTCCGTATCTTGCCCCGCCACCACACCGTGGTAAACGAAATGAACCTGCATTTGTAACGCACACGGCACAGGCCGGTGCAAAATTATTTGGCCTTGACTATGAAACTTTCGCCGCACAAACCGAACAAAATTTTGATCGATTATTCACCAAGGCGCGTCGACAGACATAAAAATGACAAAAGAAATTACTCTTACTATCTTAGGTTGTGGTTCATCTGGTGGTGTACCTCGACTCGGCGGGCATTGGGGGGCTTGTGATCCAAACAATCCCAAAAATTTTCGGCGCCGGTGCTCTCTTCTTGTGGAAAAAAGTGGCCCCAAAGGTACAACAACTATTCTTATTGACACATCTCCCGACTTACGTAGTCAATTACTCGACACCGGAACTGGACGACTTGATGGCGTAGTCTATACCCATGCACATGCGGATCATGTCCATGGAATAGACGACTTGCGGATGATTGTCTTTAATATGCGGGCACAACTGCCAGTTTGGGCAGACCCAGACACGCAAACCGCATTACTCTCTCGTTTTGGCTATGCTTTCGCACAACCGATAGGGTCACATTATTCTCCAATATTGCAAATGAATACAATAAAAGGAAATTTTGTTGTTGGCGGGCCCGGGGGCTCAATCCCATTTGAGCCATTCGAAGTCGATCATGGCTCAATGCATTCCCTTGGTTTTCGAATCGGAAATGCAGCTTATCTTCCAGATGTCGCCGAAATCCCTGATGCATCTTGGCCAATGGTTGAAAATTTAGGAATCTGGATTGTTGATGCCTTAAGACGCAAACCGCACCCTACACACGCTCATTTAGAAAAAACACTTAATTGGATTAACCGAGCTATGCCAAGACAAGTTGTACTAACTAACATGCATATCGATTTGGATTATGACACGGTATCAAAAGAAACACCAGATCATATATTGCCTGCTTATGATGGAATGAAACTCCAAGCACAGCTATGATGCACCCGCGCTTTACCTGTCATCTGTGGATGTAACATCATTTTGATCTAATCAATACGTTATGTTACAAACACTAATCACGATTATTTTACCCGTTTTTATTGTCATTGGTGCAGGATATGCATGCACCGTCAGTAAATTTCTGACACAAAGTCATATTGAAGGGTTAATGAAATTCACGCAAGGGTTTGCTATCCCTTGTCTTTTGTTTGCTGCAATTGCAGAGATAAATTTGTCGGTCAGTTTTGACCCTCGCCTGCTTTTTGCTTTTTTCTTTGGTGCTGGTTGTTGTTTTACCATTGGCATTTGGGGAGCACATTTGTTCCTTAGACGAAATTGGGAAGACTGCGTCGCTATCGGATTTTGTTGTCTATTCTCAAATTCTGTTCTTCTTGGATTGCCTTTAACGGAACGCGCCTTCGGTACACAAAACCTTACCGGTAATTTTGCAATTATCGCGTTACATTCTCCATTTTGTTATGGACTTGGCATCATAACAATGGAATTCGTACGCAATCGTAGCGCAGGCGGATTTAGAGTGATAAAGTCAATATCTAAAGCAATGTTCTCCAATACCCTTATTTTAGGCATTGGTTTAGGTTTTTTGTTCAACTTTACTGGTTGGACGTTACCAAATGTTATCGATGAAACATTGAAAATGATAATTGCAGCTGCCCTTCCAACAGCATTGTTCGCACTCGGTGGAATTTTGGTACAATATCGGCCAGAGGGTGATATTCGCGCAATTACAATGGTTTGCGCTATCTCATTATTTGTTCACCCTTTGATTACGTGGGTTGCTGGTCAACTACTTATCATTCCAGAAGATTTATTCCGTTCGGCCGTACTCACTGCGGCTATGGCGCCAGGCGTCAACGCATTTATTTTTGCCAATATGTATGGTTGTGCCAAAAGAGTGGCTGCCTCATCAGTTTTGATCGCAACTACGGCATCAATCATTACCGCTTGGTGTTGGCTTACTGTTTTAAACTAAGCATATTAGTTAATGATTAGTGCAAATCAAAAATGAGAAAATTACTTACGTAAACATAATTATATCTTGGTAGCGGTGGCGGGACTCGAACCCGCACTCCGATTGGAAAACGATTTTGAGTCGTTCGCGTCTACCAATTCCGCCACACCGCCTTATCACTAGATTAAATTCAATTCATACATCTTTCAATTCAGACAATCAACACAAAACAGATAAATCTCGAGACGCCAGTGTAATAAGAACAAGTCACGAAGAGAATGATAGAAACCGTCATGATTGACATTAATCAAATACCCCGCCCGATCCGATCATGCGAAAAATTTCATAACAAAAAATACATTAATTCGCACATCAATTGATGGATATATTCCCAAAATCGCCCAACAATACCAACCCGAACAAAAAAAACGCGCAAAAAAAGAATTAATTTACCTCACTCATTAATCTCGCTCTATAAAAATATCCTCGGTTATTATAAAATTTCTCAAAATGAATATCACCGATATCGTAGATGTTTTGCCCAAAGTCAAAACATCTGAATTAGTGATTTTTTTTGTTGTATGCCAAAAACATGCGGATTGGATTTCGCTCATTTTAATTCGTAAACATTTAACAAAATAAATTTGTGCAAAATTTATCTTTTCTGAATCAATGAAGTTCACTTAAATTCAGCAATTTGTCGAACTCATTTAAAAAACCTGATTGAGTATTTCCATTGATGTGGATCAAAGAGAGGTGAAGTGCCACTTAAGGCTTTCAATTTACCTTTAAAATTTACAAAGCCAAATTAAACCGAAAACAAATCTCAGCCAACTTCAACATTAACTCTATGCCAAAAATACAAGATCATCCCTTGCGCTATAAATTAGCCAATGAATTACACGCACGTCCGTTTCCTTCAATTGAAGCGCCGTGCACTGCCGTTTTTCTTGCAATCAAAAAAACTAAGGACGCCACACAACACAATCAACAAGAAGACTATGCACATTTAATCACTCTGCTTGATCAATATGGCGCACCACACCCAGAAGCTAATGCAACCCATTACTCAGGACAAATTGGTCGCCACCATTTAAAGTGGGAACAACATACAGAATTCGTGACCTATACTGCCTTCACCACTGGAGCTACAGAAAAACCATATGACTCAACAGAGTTTGATATTTTCCCCCAAGACTGGTTGGTTTCTACACCCGGCAATCGTATGACATCAGCCTTTCTAAGAATAGAAGAAATTACGTCAACAGAAGAAATTAATCAAAAACTATCCGACTGGTTTGTACCCGAAAGTCTTGCGGCAAGTTGGATTCTAGATGGTGAAGGAATTGCCGCCGGTGACTTTCGAATAGACCCCGCAGGTCACCTTCGATTTGCCATATTTGTCAAACCAAATACAGCAGTAAGGCGAATTGGGCGCGTTGTACAAAGGCTGTGTGAAATCGAAATATATAAAGCAATGTCAATGCTTGGGTTTTCAATGGTTAAAAATCTATCATTGCAAATTAACATACTAGATGTCCAGTTGACTACCCTAACAGGAGAAATGGCCGCCGGAGAAACACCTGCCGAGGAAACACTTCCAAAATTACTATCCATTTCGGCCGAATTGGAAGAAATAACTGCACGATGCGCTTTCCGACTTGGTGCAACAGAAGCATATGAAGCAATTGTTACGCAGCGTATTGCTGCTCTAAGAGAAAAACGCCTTGATGGGCGGCAGACATTTTCCGAATTTATGGTACGACGATATGAACCGGCTATGCGGACAGTAAAGTCCACCGAAAAACGCATTCAATCGCTTGCTCATCGAGCACAACGGGCCAGTAGCCTCCTGCGAACAATGGTGGATGTGAAACGCAATGCGCAAAATCAAAAATTACTCGAAAGCATGAACAAACGCGCCGATTTACAACTGCGCTTACAACGAACCGTTGAAGGTTTATCGGTCGTTGCCATCAGTTATTACGCAGTATCTCTACTTGCATATCTGATTAATCCATTAAGCGAAACTATAGGATTGACCGAAAGTGTCTTGACCGCCATTATGACATTCCCAATCGTTTTGGTCGTTTGGTGGTTCATAAGGCAAATTCGGAAATTAGAATAATCTATCCTAAGAAGTCATAGCAGTTAAAGATATCCTACCATGCTTAGGAACGGACTTTTGCCGCCAAAATCCAAATCCCCGCTAATAGCATAGAAAGAATCGCATTCCAGTTGGCCATCGAAAGTCCAAACATCTGCCATGGGATTTGATCACAGCGTGCGAGAGGAGCAGCAAGTAATTGGTCTAGTAATTCATCAACTGAGAGCGAACGAAAATCTGGGCCAGTACAACTTTCTAGCCCTCGCCACCAACCTTGCTCAACGCCAGAATGATACAAACCGATTCCAGATGAAGTCAGCAACATTACTGCGCCTAACCATACTAAGGTTTCTTTGTCCCAAACATAAGAGAAAATTAGACCAATAACGATAGCTCCAACATGCGGCCAGCGTTGCCAAATACATAATTTGCATGGTGGTAAGCCTCCGACATATTGAAAGGCTAATGCTGTTAGCAATAGCGCAACCGAACCGGTGGTTACTGTCAGTATCAAGCGACGACGGCTCACACGAAACTCAACACCCAAAAACCACCAACAAAAAGGATAATGAATAACAAAAACATTACCCCAAGTCTTCGTTCAATAAACACGCGTATAGGTTTGCCAAATTTCCAAAGTAGAGCGGCTATAACAAAAAACCTTAAACCACGGGCAAGAATTGATGTAAAAAGAAAGGTGCCCAAAGGCATGCTTGTCCATCCTGACATTATTGTAACAACCTTATAAGGAAAAGGTGTTATCCCTGCGGTCAACACTGCCCAAAACCCAAAATCATTGAACCGCACATTAAACTCCATGACGGATTCCGATTTGCCTAAGCTATTTAGAACTGGTCTTCCAATCTCTTCAAAGACAACCGCTCCAATAGCATAACCCAATAAACCACCAAGAACCGAAGCGATTAATGCAACCGAAGCAATTAACCAAGCACGTGAAGGAATAGCCAGTATCATCGGAATGATAAGCACATCTGGCGGAATAGGAAACACCGAACTTTCAAAAAAAGCAACAAATGCGAGCACCCAAAGCGCAAAACGATGCTCTGCCATTGCAATGGTCCAAACATAAAGCTTTTTAATCATTTCTGTCCTACTACTGGAACAGATGAAACATGTTTAGCTCATTCGTCAAGTTCAGCGTCCCAATATAAAAAATCCATCCAGCTTTCATGCAAGAAATTAGGGGGGAACTTACGCCCCAAATTTCGTAATTCCTCAGCACTTGGCCGATACGGTGACTTTCGCAAACGAAGTCCCGATTGCTTAAGCGACTTTGAACCTTTACGCAAATTGCACGGCGCACACGCCGCCACGACATTTGTCCAACTCGTTAGACCCCCGGCTGAACGTGGCACCAAATGATCAAAAGTTAATTCACCTTTTGCGCCACAATACTGGCAGGAAAACTTATCCCGCAAAAATAAATTAAATCGCGTAAAAGTCGCATGCTTTTTGGGCCGAATGTAGTCCTTAAGAACAACCACAGACGGTATTTTTAACTCGGTACTTGGACTTCTGACAACTTTCTCGTATTCTGCCGCAATATCCACTCTATCAAGCCATGCCGCTTTAATGGCGTCCTGCCAACTCCACAGTGATAATGGAAAATAAGAAAGCGGTCGGTAATCTGCGTTCAAAACTAAAACTGGATGGAATTGCGACCTACACGCATTACTAGATGTACCAATTCTAAAGTTACTATCCATCTCATAACCCATTCCTAATTTTTTTGGATTAATTCTCCAAATACCAAAATGCTAACTACATGTCGTAGCTTCAAAAAGAAACCCCTCATTATATATCAGCAACTGCGCTGTCTACGTAACAAAAATAAACTAATCTATTTTAAAAAGATCGTAACGACTCGCCTTGTTACATTAGAGTGATTTCTTGAGAAAATTATATACGAAAGTCGGCACAATTTAAGCTTCGGGTGGCTTTTCTCTCTTCTGCTTACGTCTACCGGTTGAAAGATCTGAATTTTGTAAGAAACCGTCATGATAGGTATTCATCAAACACTCTGTCCGATCATGGAAAAAAATTTACAACAAAAGTTATAATCTTGCTGTTTTATACACTTCATGGGTCATGAATGAAGATGAGTGACAAAATGATCCGGGTCTTTATTCCTTGGCAGATCATAACGATTAAAGGTATTTTTTGTTTCTTGTCTTACTTTTGAAATAGGTTGACCTTTACATTCTTGGGGTTGCCAATTGGGGATAGGAAGTTCACCGTTTTTCATATTATTGCTTTTGCCCGCTCTTTGCTCATATAGGCAGGATCATCACAGCGGGATGACGTTTTGTAATTTCACAACAGTCTCAAGCGCATGAAGAACATCACGTGCCTTATCAGTATGACAGTCATGCGATCTTTAAGGATATAGTGCACAGGGTCTGGACCCATTGTTATGCGTGTTTAAAGCCTTGTTTATGATACGACGAGTGCGCGGGATATGGTCTACTTGACGGCGGAATTTGGCACCCCTGACCCCGCTGACCTTGCTGGTACGGATAGCCACCATCGTGACAGGATTCGCGCAACAGGGGCCTTGAGCGGTCTTCTTGCCCCGTTGGGCGCACGATTGACTGCCCTAAGGGTGGTTTTGGAGCCTTTGGGCTGTTTTTGGATGCAGGTGGGCTTTGCGCGCGTCAAAGATGGTCTTTTGCCGAGCATCATTCCCTTAAAATCGATTCCAGATATGTGATATGAATAACCATTAGGGTATGTAGTGCATTCCTTTATATGTTGTTGTTCTTTTTTATAAAGAAGTGCTACATACCCATTCTGCCTTTTAAAAAAATGGGAAAAATTCACTTAAATATGAAGTTTTGCAAGTGGCTTAAATGTTTGCTTTTTCCAAAAAATCAGGATTGCCTGAGTTGCTCAAACTCACAATTCGACTTAGAAATTCAATTTATCACGCAAAAAAGCCAACGCCGCACTCAAAGCGTCCGATGCTATGCCATGAGCAGTATCCTTCATCACATAAGCATATACTTCTGTAAATCCAGCAGCCTGCAGTGCGGTCACTGCTTCCGGCATGGATTCAGGCGGAACAACATCGTCTTGATCACCATGTGCCAAATACACAGGCATACGACTAACAACTTCATCCGCTAACATATCAGCCGCAAGCAACCGACCTGAAAACCCAACAATGCCCGCAATCGCTTCATCACGCCGCGGCGCAATCTGCAAAGCCATCATTGTTCCTTGTGAGAAACCCAATAAGGCAACCTGCTCAGGCATCAAATCTTCATCAACCATAAGCCCATCCAAAAAAGCGTTCAAATCATTAGCAGAAGACTGCATACCTCTTTCAGCCGCTTCTTCTGAAGATCCATCAATCCAAGGAATAGGAAACCATTGAAAGCCAAATGGCATACCTTGGATCGTTTCAGGTGCGTCTGGTGCGACAAATAATGTGTCCGGCAGATGGGTGCTCATTGGTTCAGCTAAACCCATTAAATCAGCACCATTAGCACCATACCCGTGCAAAAAAACAACCATGGAACCTACTATGCCAGATACAGGTTCTTTGCGCTTGAACCTCAATACACGTGACATATTCCACCACGATTTACACTATTCATTTTCTTTTTCCCCAAAAGATCTATTTTTTCGCTTCAACATGAAGAAAAGTCGAACTTATCTATCACTCTACTGGGAAATGACTAAACTCCGCAACACTCAATTACCAACAATCACTCTTCATCGAATCCCTTCCCGATTTCGAATGTAACGATAATTGGCCCACAACATCCGCGCAGCAACCGCTCTCCAAGGACTCCACTTCTCGGCAATTTTTCTCAATTCCCGATCGCGTGGCCTATCTGTCATATCAAGCAATAGACGAGCAGATTCTTGCAATGCCAAATCTCCGGCTGCAAAAACGTCTGCACGTCCAAGTGAAAACATTATATAAATCTCAGCAGTCCATATCCCAATCCCTGGAACCTTAACTAAAATATCAATGACTTCTCTATCGCCTATATAATTCAAAGATTTGAAATCAATTTTTGCATCCGCTAATTCCCGTGCATAACGCATTTTCTGCCGCGATAATCCCGTAGCACGTAATTCTTGATCACTTGCTCTCAAGATATTACTTGGACGCGTTAATTTGGCACACTCTAACTTTTTCCAAATCGCTTCTGCCGCCGCAACACTAACCTGCTGACTGACAATTGAATTTAGCAACTGTTCGAACCCTTGTGGCCTCAATCGCAAAGGCGGAGTTCCCGTTTTCTCCAACACACCTGCCAACAATGAATCTTGTTGAGCAAGCCATTCAACCCCCTCCAAAATACACTTATTACTACGAATAACTCGTCCAACTGACATAATTTAACTCACTAAAGTGTTTCCAAATATTTTTCTGCTAACCACTCTTAAATGAAAGAATCCAAACTAAACGATGCAGATACAACAAAAATATTGCTAACATATCAATATAACCACAAAATTCTCTGATAATTTATTTATCAATTTCCTAACAACTTGTACTCTTTGGCTTTCAAGTCTAACTCAATCAAATGTCTCAAATGAGTGAATACATAAACGACAAAAAAGCAAGACAAAACGTTGTAGTTTTGGTTGCCGCGCAAGCTATTTTAGGCAGTCAAGTTGCAATGATCTTTGTAATCGGTGGCTTAATTGGACAACAGTTATCACCTATTGCTTGCCTTGCAACACTTCCAATTTCATTTATTGTTTTTGGCTCAATGACAACAGCTCCATGGCTGAGCGCGTTAATGCAAAAATTCGGTCGACGAATTGGCTTTAGTGTGGGCGCAATAGGTGGACTTTTTGGTGCCGCGATCGCTGCATATGCGTTAGTCCAAAATAATTTCTGGATATTTGTTTTTGGAAACTATCTCACCGGAATTTATATGTCATCTCAAGGTTTTTTTCGTTTTGCCGCGGTTGACACTGCATCCGAAGGTTATCGTCCTAAAGCAATTTCCTACGTTATGGCTGGAGGCCTACTGTCTGCAATTTTTGGACCTCAGTTGGTGTCGGTACTAATGATTGGAAACCCTGATACATCTGTTCTGCGGTTTTTTCCTGCATATGTATCAATAATTGTTCTGAATTTACTTGGGTTATTGCTGTTCCTTTTCCTAGACATTCCTACCCCTACGTCATCAAAAATTGATACTTCACCAAAACGCTCCCACCTAAGTTTATTGTCCGATCCACATATCTTTGTAGCGATCATCTGTGCAACTATTTCTTATGCATTAATGAACCTCGTGATGACATCAACCCCACTAGCTATCGTTGCTTGCGGTTTTGCCGTCACAGACGCCTCCAACGTGGTTACCGCGCATGTCTTGGCAATGTTTGCTCCTTCATTCTTTACTGGTCACTTGATTGCTCGATTTGGTGCAGAAAAAATTGTTGGAATTGGTTTGTTCATTCTCGCGGGTGCTGGCATCGTAGCACTTCGCGGAATTGAAATAGAATTTTTCTTTATCTCGCTCATTCTGCTTGGAATTGGTTGGAATTTTGGTTTTATTGGCAGTACAGCATTATTAACAAGTGCGCACTCTGCCGAAGAAAAAGGACGCGTTCAAGGCATGAATGACCTGATTGTATTTGGAGGCGTTACCATCGGCTCATTAGCATCAGGTGGTTTAATGAATTGTTCCGGCACTAATCCAATTGAAGGTTGGACCGCCGTAAATCTTGCAATGGTTCCACTACTAATTTTCGCAGCTGGATCACTTATCTGGCTTACGATGAAACCAAAATCGGCACCGACTTAAGAAGCAGCATGTTACAAGCTGATTACTTTTTTAAATGGACAGTGTTTTTTAATCTCTTTTTAATTCTTATTGAGAATTCATCTTAACCATTCAACTACTTACATTAGCTTTCGCTACACTCGCAAAATCACTTGGCGGCATTGTTAACGCTATTGCCAGAAAAAGATCATTGTCTAGTTCCACAAGCTTTATTCAGCTGCTAAAAATGTATGTGTGGAATCGCTTTGAATTAATGCCATCAATTCATTACGTTTTTTAAGTGCATTTTCCAGATTCTCATCTTTAACGGGACCAAAGCCACGAATTTGAAGCGGTAATTCTGCCAGTAAAATAATCGACTGTCGTGTTTGATCATTTAACTCTTTCAGGACCAATTTAATATCAGCTTCGTATTGTGCAATTAATGCGCGCTCTTTCTTTCTCTCCACAGAATATCCAAAAGGATCAAAAAAGGTACCCCTTAAGAATTTCAGAAATCTAAGCAATCTAAAGACTGGTAACATCACTTCACTAAATTGCCTTTTTTTTGGTCTACCATTAATTCCAATTTTTGAAATTACCGGTGGTGCTAAATGAAAGGTCATTTTGAAGTTGCCATCAAATTCTCGTTTTGCTTGCCGGCGTGTTTCTAAGTGAAGACGGGCAACTTCATATTCATCTTTATAAGCCAATAATTTATGATACCCTTTTGCCACTGATTGACGAACCAAGTCATCTGAAACTCCCTGCACAAACTTTACGTAACGATTTGCCAATCGTTTTCCCTGGTATTTTTTGAGATGCTCAAATCTGATGTTAATTTCATCTTTCCCGCTCTTGGGTAACGAGAATACGGTGGGTTTAAGCATGTTTCTAACCTCATTCGGATAGAGTGCTGCCCAGCGCCCAATATCAAAAGCTCTTAAGTTTCTTTCTACTGCAACACCATTCAATTCAATCGCGCCTTTGATGGCCTTAAGTGACAATGGAACAAGACTGTGTTGCCATGCACTACCTAATACCATAATATTGGAATAAATCGAATCTCCCATTGTAAGCCTTGCCAACTCTGATGCATCAAACATATACAAACGATCCATCAGCTTTGCTTCCAATGCCAATCGAAGTTGATCAGACGGTAATTTAAACTCTATATTGCGCGTAAATTCTCCCGTGATTATCTCGTGACTGTTGACAACGGCACCTGCTGTTCCAATTTTCAGTAAACCTAAAGTTTTAGCACCAGCTGATACCACAAGATCTCCCCCAATCAGCGTATCAGCTTCGCCGAGTGCAACACGAATTGCACTAATGTCATCTGGTTTATTGGAAAGACGGCAGTGAATATGTACTGCTCCACCTTTTTGAGCAAGCCCAGCCATCTCCATCATGCCAGCACCTTTGCCATCAAGTTGAGCTGCTTGTGCCATCACAGCCCCAATTGTGACAACTCCAGTACCGCCGATACCAGTTATAATAAGATTATAAGTGCCTTTAATCTCTGGTATTTTTGCATCCGGTAAGTTAGGTAGCTTTAGTTCAGTGATAGTCGCTTTCTTTGTTCGTGCGCCTTTTAAAGTGACAAAAGACGGGCAAAATCCATTCAAACAAGAAAAATCCTTGTTACAGGAACTCTGATCAATTTTTCTTTTTCGCCCAAATTCTGTATCAACTGGTACAATAGAAACACAGTTAGACTGCACACCACAATCTCCGCAGCCTTCACAAATTTCAGTATTGATGAAGACACGCATGTCCGGATCAGGAAAGAGTCCTCGCTTTCGACGACGACGTTTTTCAGCTGCGCAGGTTTGAATATAAACAATTGAGGATACACCTAATTTCTTTTCCATCTCGCGCTGCACTTGCATGAGTTCAGATCGGTCGTAGAAAGGAACATTCTGGGGGAACCTGGGTAAGTCTAAATCTTCCTTGTTGTCATAGACAACCGCTAGGTTTTTAATGCCCATCGCTTTCAATTCTTCAACGACTCTTTGTGCTGACAAATCGCCGTCGTTTCCTTGCCCGCCAGTCATCGCAACAGCATCATTAAATAGTACCTTGAATGTAATATTTGAATTCGCCGCAACAGCAGCTCGAATAGCTTGAATTCCAGAATGATTATAAGTTCCGTCTCCGATATTTTGAAATATATGCGTTCGAGTTGAAAAAGGTTCTTCACCGATCCAATTCGCCCCCTCACCCCCCATGTGTGTGAATCCCGTTGTTTCACGGTCCATCCATTGAACCATATAATGACAGCCGATGCCCGCATAGGCGCGCGCACCCTCGGGTAATTTTGTCGAAGAATTATGCGGGCAGCCAGAACAAAAATATGGCAATCTTACAGCAATATCTTTTGCATTATCTGCCCTTTGTGCTGCCACTAACGCACTTAGTCCTGCACGAATACCTTCTGTTTCCCGCCCTTCTTCAATAAAAATCTCTCCGAGTTTTTGAGCAATCAAATTGGGGTCCAATATCCCACGGGTAGGAAATAGCTCTTCGCGATGTATACCACCGGCTCCCCCTTTATACCAACCATATACTCTTCGGCCCTTTCGATCATCAAAAATTGCCTCTTTAATCTGAACTTCGATCAGTTTCCGCTTTTCCTCTATGACAATAATTAGATCTAAGTCCTCACCCCATGTCCGGAATCCTTTCATATCCAGGGGAAATGTCTGCCCTACCTTGTAAAGAGATAAACCAAGGTATTCCGCTTGTTCCTGATTAATATTGAGTAATGACATCGCATGGATTAAATCCAGCCAATTTTTCCCGGCAGCAACCAGCCCGATTTTCGCACCCTGCTGACCCCAAACAGGTTTATCAATTCCATTAGCATGGCAAAATGCCTCAGCTGCAAATCGCTTATAGTCAATAATGCGCGCTTCTTGCTCATGTGGCGTATCATGCAAACGAATATTCAGACCACCTTGAGGCATATCAAACTCTGGAGTAACGAATGACATACGATCCGTTCCACCATCAACAACGGCAGTTGCTTCTATGGTATCCTTCATCGTCTTCAGACCAACCCAAAGCCCTGAAAACCGACTTAATGCATAGCCATATAAACCAAAATCCAGAATTTCTTGCACCCCAGCTGGTGAAATAATTGGCATGTAGGCATCAATCAGTGCCCACTCAGATTGATGTAATACTGTCGAACTCTCGCCTGTATGGTCATCACCCATTGCAGCAAGTACACCGCCAAAGGTGCTTGTGCCTGCCATATTCACGTGACGGAATACATCTCCGGAACGATCAACTCCTGGCCCTTTTCCATACCATAGCCCAAAAACACCATCGTAGCGACCTTCACCACGTAACTCAGCTTGTTGACTTCCCCAAATCGCAGTAGCAGCAAGGTCTTCATTCAAGCCAAATTGAAAGACGATATCATGTTCCTTCAACTCCCGTGCAGCACGTGTCATCTGCGTATCAACTGCACCAAGAGGAGAGCCGCGATATCCAGTAACAAGACCCGCCGTGTTTAAACCTGCAGCTCGATCTCGCACTTTCTGGGTGAGCATCAATCGCACAAGTGCTTGGGTACCATTGAGCAACACCTGATCTTTGCTTAAATCAAAACGATCACTTAGAGAGATATTCTGCATATTCATCATACACCTCTAAACCAAAATCATATAATTTACCCATATTCTAATATTAGGTCATTACTTCTGACCTGTCCAGAGAAATTCAAAAGAATAGTAGCATTTAACTTAAGGAGAAAAGAAAACCCGAAGGAACTTATATCTCTTCAAGAGATAAAGCTCGGAACTCAGTAGAATTTCCATATTATTTATTTTAAATGACATTGTCATTTCTTTGAGAAAATGATACCAATTCTTTTTTTCAAAAGTAAGCAAAAAAACGGGTTCCGTATGGTTCAATTGTTTTTGCGAACTTAGTTTCCGACAACTAACAGTTTCGACACGTCAATGGCGTGCGGTGTTTTATTTTATGAAGCAATAAGACCACAGTATGAACAACTGTAAAGCACAGTGTTATTTTGAAAATAAACATCTCGCAAGACACGTGCGAACTCTACAAGTCATTAAGTAGCGACAAAACAAAATGGATTGGGATAAACTTAGAATTTTCCACGCTGTCGCGGATGCAGGCAGCCTCACTCATGCAGGTGATAAATTAAACCTATCTCAATCAGCTGTTAGTCGGCAAATCCGATCTTTAGAAGAGGCCCTTAACGTTACCTTATTTCATCGTCATGCCAGAGGACTTATTCTAACCGAGCAAGGAGAACTACTATTTGATGCAACAATTGCGATAGACAAACGGCTTGAAGCAGCCACGGCACGTATTCGCGATAGCAAAGAAGAAGTATTTGGAAATTTACGTGTAACAACAACTTTTGCATTTGGCGCCCTTTGGTTAGCCCCACGACTTCCGCACCTATACGACAAATACCCAGATCTCAAAATTGATCTAATGCTCGCTGAGCATATACTTGATCTTCCAATGCGTCAGGCTGACTTAGCCATTCGGATGAAAGAGCCTTCTCAAGCAGATCTTATTCGAAAAAAATTAATGACGGTCAGAATGCGATTATTTGCATCAAAAACATATCTTGCAAAAGAAGGCACACCAACGAACATCAATACTATCCGAGAGCACCGCCTAGTATGCCAGAGTCCCAGTTCACATCAAGTTTCAGCGGGAAAATCATTGGTTCAATATCTGATGTCGAATGACATTCGATCCTTATTGACAGTAAATAATTACTTTGGTGTGCTTCAAGGCGTGCTACATGACTTAGGAATTGGTATTTTACCGGACTACATTACTGAGGATTTTCCTCACTTAGTTCGAGTTATGCCAGACTTAGAATCCCCACCAGTTCCAGTATTTCTAGCATACCCCGAGGAACTGCGACACTCTAAACGCATTTCAGCTTTCCGTGATTTTGTTCAGAATGAGATCATTCAGCACCGAAAACAATTAAAAAGGCTCGGCAAGATTTAGTTATTCAATTCATTCTTGCTATTTTTACTTTAAAGTGCTTTCTTTTAAATTAATCAGAGCTCAACTTTCACTAACGAATTTACCCACTATCATAAATGACAAAGTAAGAGATGGGTTGCTCTTTAAATATTGAAAGCGTGCTAAAATACACATTGTTTTTGACATCAGTATATTTCTTCAGTTTATAATCTTTCAATGTTGCCCTCAAAAAAATAAACTAATTCTGTGTCCGCAAGAATTCCATTACCCTGACACGTGTTGATTGCTCTCCACGATCACGCGCCTCATTAATGACTTCATACAAGTTATCAAGATTAACACATCTCACGAGGCTCTTCACAGGACCTATTGAGGCCGCTCGCATTGATAGCACGCGAAAACCAATCGCTGCGAGGCACACCGCTTCTACAGGTCGGCCGGCATCTTCACCACAAAAACTCAACGGCGTACTTGTGATGGCACAGCGTTTCACAATATTCTCAAGAAAAGTCAAAAAACTAACATTCAAGGTGTCGTATCGCCGGCGAACGCTTTCATTTTCTCGATCCGCTGCAAAGAAAAACTGCTTAAGATCATTACCTCCAATAGATAAAAAATCAACCTCTTCAAAAAACTTCTGTGGCGCATATGCGAGACTAGGTGTTTCCAACATGGCACCAATTTCTAACTTTTCTGGCAATACATGTCCTAGTATTTTTTCACGCGCCAAAGCCTTATCAACTTCTTTTCTGGCCGCGCGATATTCATCAAACTGTGCGACAAATGGAAACATGACAGTTAGAGGCCGTCCCTTCGCGGCACGAAAAAGCGCCTGAAGTTGCATGCGCATAACGCCTGGCTTATCAAGTCCAATTCGGATAGCGCGCCAACCTAATGCAGGATTAGGACCGTCATTGGTTTTCATGTAGGTCAGAACTTTATCAGAACCTATATCAAGTGTTCGAAAAACAACCCGTTTTCCCATTGCTGCATCCAGTACCCTAGCGTAAATTTCAGCAAGTTCAGTTCTCTTGGGCATTTGATTACGCACAAGGAATTGCAATTCTGTCCTGAAAAGACCCACCCCTTCAGCTCCTGAATTTGCGAGTGACGGTAGGTCTGCCATTAGACCAGCATTCATATTCAAAGAGATTACTTTTCCACAAGATGATTTTGCTGGTTTATCCCTTAAAAAAACATATCGCTCTTGCGCTTTTTCATACATTGCGATTTTATCACGGAATGCGGCGGCAACCGCCTCATCAGGGCGCAAGTGGACAATACCTTGTTCACCATCAACCATAATTTGATCACCATTGAGCGCCTCTGTTGTGATTCTCTCGGCATGAATCACGAGCGGAATGGCTAGTGCACGAGCAACAATAGTTGCGTGACTTCCTACTGAACCTTGTTCCAACACTACTCCTGCAAGGTTACGACCATATTCAAGCAGTTCCGCCGGACCAATATTTCTTGCAACCAAAATAGGTCTTTGTGGGTATTCGGCTTCAGACTTTACCCCCTGCCCTGTCAAAATACGAAGTAATCTATTTGAAAGATCATCAAGGTCACTTAACCGCTCTCTCAAATACAGATCCTGCACTTGCTCCATGCGGGCACGTGCTTGGGATTGCTCTTTTTCTACAGCCGCCTCAGCGGACAAACCGCGGCTTATATCTTCTTGCATACGGCGCAACCAACCTTTGGAATTAGCAAGCATCCGATATGCCTCCAATACTTTAAACTGCTCTTTGTCACCGTCTGCTGACGCCTCTAACATCTGATCGACATCAAAACGAAGTTTCTCTACTGCTTCTGTCAACCTCAGAAAATCACTGTGCGGATCTTCAGCGATTGGATTAGTTACCACCACACGAGGTTCATGCAGCCAAACATGACCTTCAGCAGCTCCCTCTTGTGCACTCGCACCTCTAAATAAAACTGACTTCTGATGCCTTGCGGATAAGGCTTCACCTTCACCTTGAAATGCACCAAGTTCAGCCATTTCAGCCAATACCATAGCAACAACTTCCAAAGCATAAATTTCATCTGGTGAGTACTCACGCTTGCTCTTTGACTGAACTACTAACACGCCCAACTTCTCACCAAGTCGTTGAATCGGAACGCCGAGAAACGAAGAATAGATCTCTTCACCAGTTTCGCGCATATACCGAAATCCGCGCATTGATGGTGCCTCGGGGGTGTTAATTACTTTGCCAGTTCGGGCAACACGCCCCACCAAACCTTCGCCTAGCCGCATGCGCGTTTGGTGCACCGCTTCAACATTCAAACCTTGAGTTGCGCACAACTCCAATGTTTCCTCATCACGAAAGAGATAAATTGAGCAAACCTCTGTTCCCATACTACCTGCAATAAGTTTGGTGATCTGATCAAGCCGCTCCTGCCCTTCAGCATCCCTCGCCATAGCGTCTCGCAGTCGGCCGAGCAGTTTACGACTTTCGCTGTCAGTCTGTTCTGTCATGATTGGCCGCTTACTCCCTTTGCAGTTTGCATGTATTACCATCGACTTTAACAATTGTTGCCGACATTTTGTTAAGATATTTAATTTATTCTCACATAGAGCTTTAATAAAACCTGTATGAACAATATACGTCTTCAATCGCTCTAACAACAAGCAAAACCATTGCGAAATTCTTTGACATAGGAGTCACTCGCAAAAGTCGGCGGGGGATTTCGATTGTGATGGCGGAAGAAAGGGGCTTGATAAGATTTCAGCAATCGCTTGATGGATGCAAGCCCTCAGAAGCTGATTTATTCGAAAAAATTAGTTCACATCATCACCATAGTGGGTATCATGCAAACATCCGCAGAAGCGGAACTCGTGGGCTCGTAAGTTCACGTCAGGGACAGAATAGAGAGTGATGTCAGGTGCACAGTCTTCGTCATTAATCAACAGTCAGGGCGAAGATACCGAACAACAAATGACACGCGACATTCGCTGCACCCCGAACCCAGAGAGGACGCCCCCCAACGCTGTCCTTTCACGCCGCGTTCACTTGCTCAATACGGGCGCGTTTCTTGAACCGCTCTTTAGACGGGTCAACATGTCAACATGACCCACTGACCGTCAAGCAATGGCCTTAAGACGGAGATGTTCTCTGAGAGCCACATTCTGACGGAACAATAGCATTAAGTTAAGAAATTTTTTCATTAAGTTAATCAGCGATAGGTTTACGGCCTCAAGAGGGCCATTTGTACAAATTTATCTAACTTTTGTTATCAGTTGTTTCCGTGCGGCCTTTTCTTTCTCCTCACGGCATCGACGTTCGAACGTGCCGATGGGTTTGTGGGAAGTCCTTTCACTCCTTCGGTTTGGGGATTCTTGGTCATGGCTCTGAGCGATGCTTTCTACCCGTCTGATGACCATAGTCAAGAACCCCTTCACTTGTTGCATCATAATCATTCCAGGATTCTGACCAACAGGTGTCAGTGCGTGCTTGAAGTTGATACGCTTTGGTGCCTTCCATTGACCGTCAAGCTGTTCATTTATTTCAGCATCAATCTCATTAGTCATTAAACGGGTTGCCATTACGCGCCCAAAGTTGGCATCAAGTTCCTGCTGAATGCCGTGCTCGCTTTGACTGTTCAACGCCTCGATGGCCCTGAAGAATTGGGGGGGGGTGATCGTTAACCTTACTGCGCCAATGATGATGATAGAGTTCCGATAAGTCAGCGATGGAAAATCCATCACTTTCGCGAAGGGTTGTTCCCGGAACGTATTCTGTTTGTCCCGCGGTATAGCGCACAAGACGCATCTTGAGCGGTTGGAATGTTGCATTCGGCTGTTTCAGGCGAAGCCGCGCGCTTTACGATCAGGCTCAACTTTAATCATCATGTTGTCATGATCACGGGCGAGAACCGCCTCGGGTTGAGAATGGGCATTGCTTTTGAGGCGAAAGACACCATCAAGTCCCCGCCGGACATGTTCGAGGAGCATCGCAAAGGAGAAATCGCCACGATCATACACAACAACATCCTGTGCCGATAAGACCACAAGGTGCTCAACGGACCTCTGGCGCTCGTGACCTTGTGCTTTCAGCTCAACATCAAGGGGAAGGCGTGGCATGAACTCATACAGACAACGGACCAATCCTTGCGGATAAGGGGCGTTTAAGGTTTATCTTCATCCCATCAACCGCAAAGACCCGTCGGTCTTTCCATCAAACCGCGCGCTCTGATGTTAACCGCGTTCAGAGTTCCTGATGCAGTTCTTTGAAGGGGCTGACTTTAGAGCGCGCTTGACAGAGAGCCGCCGCTGTGACCGGCGTGTCTTGGGGTCATGAAACGCCAAGGGCATATGCCATGAGACCGGATGTCATTCAATGTCTGTGTAAAGCTGCGCTTGGCTCCACAGGTGAGTCGCAGGATAAAGATTCAAAAAACAGCTGGGACCTTCTCAATACCTTGTACAAACTTATATCTTTATTGAGATAATCTTTAGTGCGATTTCACCGAATTATTTTCTACAGCATCTAACCCAAAGGCATGATGTAATATCTGGACGGCTAACTCCATATATTTTCTGTCAATTAAAACTGAAATCTTTATTTCAGATGTTGTAATGACCTTTATATTTATTCCTTCTTCCGACAGAACCTTAAACATTTTTGCAGCAACGCCCGTATGGCTGCGCATTCCTATACCCACAACAGAAACTTTTGCAACATCAACATCCGTAAGCAATTCCGAGTAATTCAACTTCCCACCAAATTTTATTGCGTCCAACGCTTTTTGGGCAAGAGGCAATTGATTAGTTGGGCAAGAAAAAGTCATATCCGTACGACCGTCCTCGGAAATATTCTGAACAATCATATCTACATTAACCCCCACATCACCCAATGCACCAAAAATGATAGCAGCAATACCAGGTCGATCAGCCACCGAGGTTAATGTTAACTTGGCCTCGTCCCGCGAATAAGCTACGCCAGCAACAACTTTATTCTCCATGTCCTTTTCCTCATCGCAAACGAGTGTTCCATGTACATCGTGATTTTCATCAAAACTAGACATTACCCGCAAATTCACATGATAACGCATTGCAAGCTCTATTGATCGCGTTTGCAGAATCTTTGCACCTAATGATGCCAACTCCAACATCTCCTCATAAGCAATCCGATCTAACTTCCGAGCTTTAGAACAAATCCGAGGGTCAGTCGTATACACGCCACTTACATCGGTGTAAATCTGACATTGTTCTGCGTTAAATGCAGCAGCAAGCGCGACTGCCGTTGTATCAGACCCTCCACGGCCTAATGTTGTAATGCGACCTTCTGCACTAAGACCTTGAAACCCTGAGACCACCGCCACCCTCATACCGTCGGTAAACTTGCGGCTGATATTCTCAATCGGAATACTCTCAATACGCGCAGAGGCGTGAACCATTGAGGTATTTATCGGTACTTGCCAGCCTTGCCAACTTCGTGCTGGAATGCTCATATCTTGAAGGGTAAGTGCCATCAAACCTGCGGTGATATTTTCACCAGTAGAAACGATGGCATCATACTCACGCGCATCATAAACAGCCGATGTTCCAGTCACACTAGCAATCAACTCATTTGTCTTTCCGGCCATCGCTGAAACAACAACAATAATATTATATCCGTTGGTGACATTATCCGATACCCGTTCTGCAGCGCGGCGTATTCGACTTAAATCAGCAACAGACGTACCGCCAAATTTCATTACAAGTAAAGGCATTAACTTCTCATAATTTATGAAAAAATATTATCACAAGAGCCATCGCCTTTTCCTAACGTGACTATTATTTTTGAAAAACTATGGGATTTATCTAAAACAGGTTCTACAGTTGGCTACATAGATTTTTTTTATTTCTGATAATCATTGTGCATCTAAACACGCCCTTTGAACATTAACTCAGTTAGTTTTTCGTGTCGGCATAAACGGTAATGGAGTAATCGGTATACCATCGTCAACCAGTTGACGTGCCTCTTCAACTCGTGCTTCACCATGAATGACCCGTTCTGGCAAGTCACCTTCATGCATCGCACGTGCTTTACTCGCAAATTCGCTGCCGACATAACATGAATTTTTCTCTATATATTTCTTAACTTCTGCTAATGCTTTTTCCGACTTCGTTGACGGTGCTGATAATGGAACGCTCGGAGTTTTTGATGCTTCTTTTTCACCTTTAGTTGTGCGAACCTGAGGTGCCATAATTGATTTTTGTACATCATGAGAGCCACAAATTGCACAACTGATCATTCCGGCAGCCAACAGTTTATCGTAAGCTTCCGCAGATTTAAACCAGCTATCAAACCTATGTCCGTTAGTACATTTAAGGGAATATTGAATCATTTTTCACCCATTACCGCAATACTTCAGACATATTCTTGTGAGTATAAAATGCAAGAGAACTATTCGTTAGCGAAGCATCTTTGGGTCGAAATCGTTGATAATTCGCGCCAATTCTGGTTCTGACACGCATTTTGATGCTTTTTTTGCTGTCATCCATCGCCGCTGTCGCTGTGTTTTCTCAGGGTAGTGTTTGGATAAAGACTTTACCTTGACCGGATATACCAACGCCACGCAGGGAAAACTGACATTATCCGTCAACAGCTTCGCATAAGCATATAAACCAAGACACACGTTCTGTGCTTTACCTTGCACGCCCGCTTCTTCCCATGCCTCTTTTAACGCACAATCAGCTGGCGTCATTCCATCTTCTGGCCACCCCTTTGGTACAATCCAACGCCTTGTTCGCCGCGACGTTACAAGCAAAATCTGAGGCTTGTCTAGTTTTATACGGTAGCAAAGCGCAGCAAATTGACTGCGGACATCATTCTTTACAGTTGATCGGAATGATAAGGGTAATTGCTTAATCATAAAACAGGTTTAGATTTTAATTATTGACAATTCACTATATGACAAATGCAAGTCTGTTACTATATTTTTTTTGATTTTTTCAAAAATATTGTGGTTTAAGTACATAAAGACACAACTTATGCGCATTTTAACAAGTCACTTACCACCAATCTATAGATGAGGAGCAATTGCAGGCTGCCCAAGTTGATACGCTAAATCTTCCAGGAGATCTTCATAAGGTACATTTTCTTCAAGTGCCAAACGCCTTAAGCGAAATTGCACAAAAGCCATCTCTTGATAATAATTAATATACACATAATTTGTTGCTGCACCCGCAATTGCGCCTAGAACCGGAATTGTTTGAGCCGCAAGTTTCTGACCCAAGGCGGTAGCTAATCTTGGAGCTATTGTTACTATAAGCCGCTGAACATTCGCCCCAGAAAGCGCTAATCTTGCTGACAAAAAACCTAAATCTGCACCATCGTCATGCGATAATGGCCCAGCAGATCCAATGACTTTAATACAGTCAAACCGCACACTTTCTAAATCAGGGTCAAAACCCTGCTCTACAGATACACCTTGGATTGCCCGAAGCAAAATTGTTGTTGTTACTGGCAATTCAACCAATGAAGAGGTAATTCCACCAAAACCTCCCGCCGCTCCCATTGCTGTTGCTACTACTGTATTTAGCCAACCAACTTGATCAGGCACAGCTTTTCTTGACCCTGACGCAGCATCAAGTGCAATGTGCAAAGCTGCTTCTGTTGCACTCCCTAATTGATCTCTTAGTGCTGTTGGTAAGTTATCAATCAACCCTTCAACTTGCCCACCCAAAAGATTCATAAGTTGCAAACCAGAACCGGTAGCCATGCGATATCGCCTGGCAAGACTTGCTATTTCTATATCGATATTTTGGCTATCTTTCATCAAATACAAACTTATTTAGAAAAGCGCTAATTCAGTTTACAAAGTTGATTGAAGATAATCAAATATGTCGAGAATTATCAACAATCCCAAACACCATAACACCATTGCAGAGAGTTATAAAGGCTCCATCCATCGCCCGACTTTCCCCTTAATTCCCTCCCAAGCACCGATTGTGAGAGCCTTCCCGAGAATACGTTCTGGGTTTGTCGGCGGCGGCATCGTAACATCATTCAATCTAAAAAAGCCAAAACGTTCATAATAGAGAAGATCACCTACTAAGAGAACGCGACTCCATTGAGCGTCTTTTGCTTTCTCTAATCCGATTCTTATAAGGGTTGCCCCTAAACCTTCTCCCTGACATGCCGGATGCACTGCGATTGGGCCAAGTAAAAGCGCAGGGGTTGTTTCTATATAAACCGGCCAAAACCGAATAGCCGCAGAAAGTACATCATTCGCACCAAAAGCAACAACTGATAAATTTTGTAACGAAGCAACGCCGTTTCGTAACTGGTAGGATGATAAAGCTTTGCGACTAGGCGCAAAACACAAATCGAAAAGTGTTTCAATTTCCCAATAATCTGCCGCTTGCTCAGTAAAGAATTGATACACAGACTTGCTACCAAGTGAGTTCAAATTATCACAAATGTAATTCGTGTTTGTTATTAATCATCTAATAAAAATTGGAATTAAAGACAAATATAAACGACAAGATTTTAATATAAGCCCATTTTAATCAAAATTACCAACAGCCAGTTATTTTAAACAAACATCCACAAACCTCTTGCGCCACACTCAAGAATTGATTCAAATAAACTCTATATCTATATCTTTAAAGTCTAAAGCACCATTTTCATGATAATTAAAATTCACGCTTGAAGACTGAAATTTAAAACTGACGAAACCTTTCAGAATCCATTTTTTGACTAGTATTTGACAAAAAAAGCACCTAAAGAAGGTGCAAATTCAACCCGAATAAAAAACAAAAAAAGTGACTTATGTTTTACAAACCCTCAAACGGGCATGGTCTACCCCAAAATCCGTATAATGCCATCATATCCCCACGCCCAATCGGTTGGATTTCAACCCAAGACAATAAAGGCCAAAAAAATCTTGCGCCTTATTCCTTCTTTAACGCGACGGCATATGTTCCGCCGCAAGTTATGTTTTGTTCAACTTCAAGTAAGGAAGATCAAAACAATACTAAAGATAGCGTTGCAAATATACGCGCAACTGGTGTTTTTTGTATTAATATCGTTGGTTTCGAAATGCGCAAAGAAATGAACGCAAGTTCTATTTTTCTTCCAAAAGATGAAGACGAATTTACTTTCGCAGGATTGACAGCAGAACAATGCAAAGTCATTGATTGTCCGCGTGTTGCGGGCACACCAGCAGCACTTGAGTGTGAATTGAATGATATCATTACACTACGTGGAGAGTCCAACTACATGGTTTTGGGTGAAGTAATTGGAATTCACCTTAAAGATGAATGCATCAATAACGGTCGATTTGATGTGACAACTTATCAGCCAATAGGAAGACTTGGTTATAGAGACTATGTAAAAGTGTCTAATCTATTTGAACTTCAACGACCGAATGACTAAACGGAAGTTACTAACCGGCCAAAGACCTACATTGCCTGCCAAACTATAAATGAAAAAACATCACATCTCTACATGATGTTGTAATTTCTTTAAATCACTGTGAGATTGGCCGCTCAATTACACAAAACAAAAACCTCAAACAGAAAAATTTAATGTGAAAAATACTTATATTGGTATCATCGGCGGTTCAGGTATCTATGACACTGATGCGCTTCAAGATGCAACCTGGCAAACTGTCGATAGTTCATTTGGCATGCCATCAGATCAAATACTCACTGGTCAGTTGGCGGGACTAAAAATTGCATTCTTACCACGTCACGGTCGCAACCACACATTCACACCAACATCTGTACCCTATCGCGCAAACATAGATGCACTAAAAAGACTTGGCGTCACAGATATCATCAGTGTATCCGCAGTTGGATCATTCCGAGATTATATAGCACCTGGTGACTTCGTTATTGTTGATCAATTTATTGATCGAACTTTTGCACGTAAAAAATCATTCTTTGGCCCAGGTTTAGTGGCCCATGTTTCAGTCGCTCACCCGACTTGCCCGAGAATATCAGGTGCCTGCGAAACGGCTTTGCGAAATAATGGTATAACAGTACATAAGGGTGGAACTTACGTTGCAATTGAAGGACCGCAATTTTCCACTCTTGCAGAGTCAAAGCTTTACCGTGAACAATGGGGGGCTGACATTATCGGCATGACAAACATGCCAGAGGCCAAATTAGCCCGCGAAGCTGAAATTTGTTATGCATCTGTAGCTATGGTCACTGACTATGACAGTTGGCATCCTGAACATGGTGAAGTGAGTGTTTCAAAAATAATTGAAACACTTCAAAAAAATGCAAATAACGCCCGTGCAATGATCACTGAACTTCCAAACGTGGTCAATGCAGATCAAACCGAATGTCAGTTCGGCTGTACGCGATCATTGGAATATGCCATCATTACACCCCCCAATAATCGAAACCCGAAAATGATTAAAAAACTTAGTGCTGTCGCTGGTCGAGTTCTTTAATTTTCCAAACGCATGATAAACAGGATGAAAACTTTGAACATAAATTCAGTTCCGCACAATTTTGACTAATAATCTGTTATCACAAAATCACAATATGATTCATTCTAAAGCAAGCTAAACCAAAGCTAGCAGCATTAGTTCCTTTCAATTTACTACTCATCAACCCGCTCAATCCCATTTTATCCAAATTCAAATTAATCCAAATTTCCAAATTTTGCCGAAAACCTGTGTTTGAGATGAAAAATATCAAAGACTACATTAGAACCATAGAGAACTTTCCGCAAACAGGCGTCATGTTTCGCGATGTGACTACCTTGCTATCTGATCCGACGGGCCTTCGCCTTACCATTGACCAGTTGGTTCAACTTAATACAAGCCGAAAAATCGATAAAGTCATTGGTATTGAAGCGCGTGGTTTCATCCTAGCTGGCGCAGTTGCGTATCAGTTGTCAGCAGGCTTTATTCCAATACGAAAAAAAGGAAAGCTGCCTGGATCGACAATTCACCAAAATTACGAGCTTGAGTATGGTGAATCAACGGTTGAAATTCATACTGATGCCATTGAAGCAGGTGATAAACTTTTGCTCATTGATGATTTACTTGCAACAGGAGGTACTGTTGCAGCAAGCGTTGCACTCGTTGAGAGACTAGGCGGTAAGATAGTTGGATGTAGCGTGGTTATTGACTTGCCAGATCTTGGTGGAAAAAAACTGATTGAAAACATGGGGCTAAACGTTGACGTTCTTTGCGAGTTTAAAGGAGTTTAAGTTTTTTCAACAAAATTCCTTTATTTTGCGCTAAAAGATGATGACTGTTGCCATTCATTATGTTATTGCACTCACGTAAACTTACCATTCTTGGCATTGTTTAAAGCCATTCATCTCGGCGACTACCGATCGCATCTGACACAGAATCAAAACCGTTTTCTTCAAGTAAATCTGCAAGACCAATTACGATTTCCCTTACAAGAGAAAAACCACCAAACACTAAGCTAGTATACATTTGAACAGCCGACGCGCCAGCGCAGATTTTATCGAAAGCCTGAGCCGCATTTGCAACGCCGCCAACCCCGATTAATGGCAAATCAGTCATTGTGGAAAGCTTGGCAAGTATGCGCGTTGACTGCTCAAAGAGAGGTTGACCAGATAATCCGCCGGTTTTGCTTTTTAAGTCACTCGTCAAACCTTCACGCGATAAAGTTGTGTTGGTGGCAATAATTGCATCCACATTATACAACTCCGATACATTCGCAATATCTACCAATTGCTGCTCATTCAGGTCAGGCGCAATTTTTAGAAAAATAGGTGGCCGCTTCTTTAATTGATCACGAGTTCGCGTCACTTGTGACATAACATCAGATAGGGCCTCTCTAGACTGTAAGTCACGCAAATCTTTAGTATTTGGGGATGAGACATTCACTGTAACAAAATCTACTGTTGAACCACAGCATTCCAATACCCGGGAATAGTCTTCACTTTTTTTCTTTGATTCTTTATTAGCCCCAAGATTTAGTCCGACAGGAATGATACGCTTCTGCATCTTCAAACGCTCCACAATCAACGCCATTCCGATATTGTTAAACCCCATATTGTTTATCACTGCTTTGTCCTCATCCAAACGAAACAGACGAGGCTTTAGATTACCTGATTGGGGTTTAGGTGTAGCAGCACCAACCTCGATAAAACCAAAGCCCATTCTAGATAGAATGGATAAAGCCTCAGCATTTTTATCGTAACCGGCTGCTAACCCCACGGGATTAATAAATTCAAGTCCGGCAACAATTGTCGAAAGACACGGTTTATTTATTGGACCAGGGTTATGCGCCAAACCAAGACGCAACAAATGAAGCGACAAATTATGAGCAGCTTCTGGCGGCAATTTATGAAGGAGTGCCAAACCTATTTGTTCCAAAATGCCTTTCATAAAAAATCCACTTAAATTTCTCAATATCATTATCTGGAGTTCAGCTACCCCAAACAATCCTTCATTTAAATTGCGAAGAAAATATCAAATTAGGAGTTCGATTAATATGTTGACCACAATAGAACTTACGCGTTTTTGTGAAGCGATATTAATTTGAGCCCGTTTTGCAAATTCGAGCAATGAATTATGACTGATTTTGTTATAAAATTTTTTCTCATGATTGGGCGGGGGTTTGCTTAATGTCAATCATGACGGTTTCTTCACCAAAGATTTTTCTTACCCCCACGTAATGCTTCAACGGCATTTGACATACAGCAAACCATTCGCATTGATAGTTGTGATTAATCCTTTTGTTGTAGAATTTTATTCTGTGCATATCCGCCAGGTTGCCCAACGCACTTCGCTTCAATTTTTGAATAACATACACCAAGAGAAATCCCACGAACGAGAAAAGAAATAACTAAAGCAGCCCACAAGCCGTGGTCCCCGAAGACTTGAAGCAGGACTGCAACCGCGATCCAATAAACAATAAAACTCACACCCATCATATTTCTCATATCCCGAGTCTGGGTTGCGCCGATAAAAATCCCGTCTAACATCCAAGCCCAGACACCAATAATTGGGGCCACAAATATCCAGATCAAAAAAGCCTTTGCTTGTTCTCTGACTTCCGACGCAGTTGTCATTAGTTCAATGAACTGAACACCTCCAACAACAAATGCGACTGACAGTACTATTGACATCACCAAACCCCAACCAAACGTTATCAACACGCTACGTCGCAAAAAGGTCAAATTGCGCGAGCCGACCGCCTGACCGACTAATGTTTCAGCGGCGATAGCAAATCCATCAAGTGTAAATGTTGCTACATACAAGAACTGCAATAATACTTGATTTGCAGCCAACGTCACATCACCATGTTCAGCCGATAGAAAAATAAAGGATACAAAAATAATCTGCAAAAGTAACGAACGAAGCAAAATATCGCGATTTACCAGGGCCATATTGAGCAGTCGGCCCCAATCAAATATTTGCTCCCACTCAACAAAGCCTTTTCGCCACAGTACTTTTCGACAAAAAAATAAACCTAGTAAGGCCCCGGACCACTCTGCCATAAACGTCGCAAAAGCAACTCCTTCCACTCCCCAATCAAAGATCAATACAAACCAAATATCTAGTATAACATTCAGTCCATTCGTCCAAAATTGGATCATTAAGACTGCCAACATTCGCTCATGCGCAATTAACCAACCTGTAATACCATAAATTGCCACCGCAGCCGGTGCTGACCAAATACGAATTCCAAGATATTGTTGCGCAAGCGTTTCAACCTCTGCACTACCAGGTAAAATTGCCAGTGCTATCCAGAAAGTCGGAATCTGAATGAGTATCAATATCAATCCAAATACTACTCCAGCAATCAATACCCTTGCGAGTAACGCATCTACTTCTTGAAATTCTCTTGCTCCAAGTGCCTGGCTAGTTAGGCCAACAGTTCCCATTCGCAGAAAACCAAAAAACCAATAAATTGACGTTATAATTATTGCACCAAGTCCTACAGCACCTATTGGCGCAGCCTCACCCAGTTGACCAACAACACCCGTGTCTACGGCACCAAGAATGGGAGTTGTGATATTTGAAATCAAAATTGGAAATGCAACACCCAATACGCGTCGATGTGTTAATTCGGCTTTTGACGACGTGACTGTCATCTTACTTTGATTGTTCAGGCATCAAGAAATGACAAGTCCCATGAGCGAATAGTTTATGACGGGTATCTTGCCAAGCTTCTACCTGCACACTCGCGTATCGCCGCCCGGAACGACTGATCGTTGCACGCGCATAGGCGTCAACTGGCAAGCCAGAACGAAGGTAATCAACGCTAAAATCAATTGTCTTAGGCAAACGCATCGAACCGCCAACTGATGTATTATCGATTTCATTTGTGTTAAGATTCATTTCCCGCAGGAAAATAGTCCAGCTTAATGTAATTAACGACGTGACCTCCAAAAAAGCCGCCGTTACCCCTCCATGAATTGCCGGTAATTCAGGATTGCCAATAAACTTTTCAGAATAAGGTAAAACACCTGTTAATTCATCCCCACATCGCTCAAAATATACGCCAAGAAACTGAATAAAAGGCACATCTTCAACCAATGCCTTTAAAGCTAAATCACGTATTTTCTTGACATCATGTGCATATGTTGCGTTAGAAGATGGCATCAATGACGCTCGACGGTAAATGCACCTGATGCCGTAGCGACAGGTCGACTCGTATCAACATCAAAGGTAGTTGCACGCGTAAACGCTATATTACGAGTCATGTGATAACATTCAGCTTGTGTCTTTATTGATTGTTTGGGTGTTGCCGGGCGCATATAATCTATTCTCAAATCAATTGTTGCGGTGCTGCGTGGCGCACTTTCATGGCAAATAACGGCAATCCCACAGCATGTATCCATGAGTGCTGATACCGCGCCTCCATGAATAACACCAGTATTAACATCTCCAACAAAGGATGAATCATAATCCATTGAAATTTCGACCAGCCCATCGCCCAAGACATTTAATCGCATACCTAGGGCACGAGCATAGGGCATTGAATCAATAAACTGATATGCCAAATCCGCATTTTTTACCATTCTTAATTCCTTGTACATTCAATGAGATTTGTTTGAATGATATAATGACCAAAACATAGTAGCAATTGCGACTCAATTATGATGAAATTTTTTCTGCCAACTGCCAACAACTCATTTTTGAAATGCATCCAGAGAATAGATAATTTGCATCGTTCTTGATCTAATGTAACTGTTTCGACACTTAAATTTCTAACTAAAAAATCAAAATTTATTGGATTCGAAAGCCGTTCAATAATCAGCATGTATCGAAAAACTGTCGATTTGTCCAAAGCCTAAAAAAGGGAGTTATATACGAAAATCATTTTTGGTTGACTCGCCAGCCTGTTCGGCCCTAATCGCCCCTTGATGTACAAAAGGCCAACAGCGGAAGCGATTGCAGGGTGCAACACACTAAGCTAATCGTAGCGTCAACCGGCCTTCGTTTCAAGATGGAGGTCGTAACGGCCAAACGAAAAAAAATCAAATCCAGTAGTAGTAAGAAGACGCCGGCGTTCACGCCCAATAAAGCGTCGGTCTCCCAAGCGCTAACATAAGGGCGGCTTTCGGGCCGCCCTAAACTTCCAGGTCCTTCACGACGTTGACGGGGCGAAGCAGTGCCTCGGCAACCTCTTCCGGTGTCAAGCGCATGCCGTCTTGCTTGTGCTGCGGGATGGTTTCCTACATTTCCGCCTTGCTGGGCTGGCAAGTGTGCGGCTTCAAGCGCACGGTCTTTCGGTCATTCATTGTGTTTCCTTTTCGATTTTCCAAAGACATTATATACAAAAATCCCAGACTCTTTGATTCACCGCCCGATTCGACCCTAAAAAAGCTAGGGAACTGTTGTCCCCTAACCTTGGTGTTCGGCACAAATCCTAGAGTAGAAAAGAGGTGATGCCGTATGTTTAGACCCAAAAGCGTCCAAGACGCCGTAAAGCCTCATATGAGGCAGTGGGTGTAAGGGCGGGACAGTGGTTGGGGAAAGTGACTTTACCCAACCGGAGCCTTTGCTATTGGAATCAAAATTGAGCAGCACTATCAAGCCTCGGTAGTGGGTCAGTTTGAATTTGATATATACTGGTAAGAGCCATAATTCTGAGATGGTACAAGCTCGTTAGCACCAGAAAGCATGGTGTGTCGACTATGCACCGCGTTACCAGACCTATAGACGATAGTAGTCTGGACAGCGCCAGTAGCAAGAACTTCAAAGAATGTTGTGCCCTGATATCCAGTAACCACTTGAACAGGATAAACATTTCTCCCCACGGCAAAAGCGTGGCCGGTTCCGTCAATCGTAAATTCGATGCGCAAGGTTTGACTTTGAGAAATGCGGTCTTCATCTGGCGATACATGCCGGTTAAAGGCGCACACAAAGCGCTAAAGAGACTGTTGGGCCGCAATCGAGTTTAGCACGGCACATACTAAGCGCAACAAGAACAAACGTTATGCGTCTGAACGCTACACGGCTCATGCTTACCTCCCTTGACATAGAAGATGGTGCGGTTTTCGACATTGCACTAAGTCTCACGATAGCGACCTTGCCCCGCTCGCCAGTCCGTTATCGGCGATCAAGTCCCTGTACCGCAGCTGCTTTTCGGTCATACCCGATGCAATCACCTCCATCTGCGCCACCGTGTCGGTGCGCCGGATATTATGACGGCCCGCAAACTCGGTCATGTACCGGTCCGAATGCTTTTTGTTGAACTTGTGGAACGTATCCTTGTGGCCCCGTTCAAGCATCGCCCAGAAAGATTCTATCCCGTTTGTGTTCGCCCATGCCTTTCACGCACTCCCCGGCGGAATAGCTGACGCTGGCGTGATTCCTGTCAATGCCGATGTAGGCGCTTCCGTCATCGGTGTAGACCGGCGCCGTTTCCTCGATGTAGTCCGTGACGAAACCTCGCAGGGTTTTCGACCGGGTGTCGGAAAAATTCGCTTAAATGTAGAGTTTTGCAAGTACCTCTGAGTGACGAAACCTCGCAGGGTTTTCGACCGGGTGTCGGGGACCACCTTTGCGACCACCTGGTTGGTTTCCCTGTCCTTTACCCCGGCAACGACGGCCTTTCCGACACCGCCCTGTCCAGCGTTCAGCTTTTTGCCTTGTGCTTGTTCTTTTCGAGACCCCCGACATAGGTTATGTCGGCTTCGACCGGGCCGGGGAATATCGGTTTATCGCCAGCCTCAAGAACCTTGCGAATCCGGTGCGCCAAGTGCCACGCGCTTTTCTGGGTGATTTCAAGATCGTGGCGCAGCTTCATGCTGAACACGCCCTTGAGATTTGTTGAGCAAAGGAATACGGCTATCGCCCAAGCCTGATAGCCAAGTTTCGTTCCGTGCATTACGGTCCCAGTCTTGGCGCTGTAATCCTTCTTACAGCTGAGGCAGCGATGTGTCATCGTCCTGTGCTTCGTCGGCGTCTAAGCATTGCTTGATCCGCAATGCGGGCAAACAGGCCCATCAAGCCAAATTTGCTTTTCAAACCAGACACAGGCGGTTTCGTCATCAGGGAACATGTCCATCAATTTTTTAAGACTGATCCCCTCGCGTTTATGTTTACCGGATGCGTTGTTAACCATGAAAACATCTTGGTTAGTGACTTTAATGTAATGTTTATGTTTCAGGGTCGTTCCGTCAATCAAAAAGTGATTTTCGTATATAACTACCCTCAAAAAGGGCGACATTCAAAGACCTCATAATTCATTCTTGACACCCCCATATCAAGTATCAAAAAGTAATCAGTGCCTATTCAATAATGGACAACGCCCAAAAAACCTTTTGCCGAGAATAAAATTTACATTTCCCAATATCACATTTTTTTATCTTCGTTCATTAAAGTTAAAGGCACAAATCTGTCGCAAAAAACTAAACCTACACGCGTTTCTTGAAAGTGTTTTCAGTCACGTGCTAAGCTTAAGAAATCCCGAAGTAGGAAATAAGAGAATATCTCGTGCATTGGATGTACAAAAACCGAAAATCAAATTAAATCACAGATGAAAATGTCTTTACGGAGAAAAAAATGACTGAACAAAATGGCATTTATCGCTTTGAAGTTGGCTCACTTGACCTAACAATGATATCAGACGGAAATATTCCAATGTCCTCTGATATATTCCCAACCATTAATGCGGAACAATTTCACTCTACGCTAAACAAAGCGGGAATAGCAACCGAAACCTATCCTTCAGATGTGAATGCCTTTGTTCTTAACATCAATGGTGCCATTCACCTGATTGATGCTGGTGGCGGAAAAGGAACTGCACCAACACTTGGTAACTTGTCGAGTAGACTGGCTGTAGCAGGTTATTCGCCAGATCAAGTACAAACACTTATGGTTACTCATTTACATCCTGACCATATTGGTGGTGCCATTACAGAAAGCGGTGCAGTCTTTTCGAATGCCGAAATGATCCTCATGGAAACTGAATACGCTTTTTGGACGAATGCTGAGAATAAGGCCAAAGCAGGTGATGATGGCCTGCCTTTTTTTGAAGCCGCCGCGTCTGCTATTGATGCCTATAAAAATAACTTACGCCTTATCTCTGGAGAGACAGATGTCTTAACGGGCGTGACCGCAATTCCATTACCTGGTCACACACCCGGTCACTGTGGCTTTATGATATCATCAGACAACGATGATTTGCTGATTTGGTCTGACATCATACACATGCCTTATTTGCAATTTGATAATCCAAATATCACAGTTGCGTTTGATGTTGATCCTCAACAAGCCATCAATACTCGCCTGAAAGTACTTGACCAGGCCGAGACCGATCAACTCAAAATCGCGGGAATGCATTTACTTTTTCCCGCTGTAGGTCAAATTGAGCGCGTTCCTAACGGAGGTTATCAACTCATCTCTGACTCAATCAACACCAGATGTTGAGTAAACTTTCACCAAAAACAAATAAAGTACTTATCAATAAGCAATTTCATTTGTCGACGAAAAGTCAAAAACATAACGATGTTTTACCGCCTTGAATCTCAAAGCAACGTTTAAGATCAGCAACACAGAATAAAGCGTTTGACAAATTTCTTTGTTGTATCACCGTAATATCAATCCAATATGCAAGGCAATTCTACTTTTGTCCTTCGGAATATAATCTCTCCAACCACATCGAAAGGCAAAACTGCTCAATACATTAACAAAAAAGCTTCTGTACATTTCATTATTTTGACCCAAAAACTAGCAAGTTCACATAAATTACAAGTGCCAATGAGCAAATTTAACCTATATCTTTGATGTGAACCACTGCTTTTTGTGTTGAATTAAAGTGCATCTTTCACATGAAATATCGCTAGGAAATGACGTTAATTTAATTCCATCTCAAGGAAGGCTTATGCCGCTCTATCGTGCGCCAACAAAAGACATGCAGTTTTTACTGCATGATGTTTTCTCCATTAGTGCTGCAGACATTCTAGGATATCGTGAACTTGATCCTGAGTTTACGAATGCAATCATCACAGAAGCCGGCAAGTTAGCAACAGAAGTACTTCACCCGTTAAACAAAATTGGTGATCAAGAAGGCTGTCAACTGAACGATGGCGTTGCCACAACCCCAACAGGATTTAAAGATGCGTTTGATCAATTGAAAGCAGGAGGGTGGACGAGCCTTGATATGCCGTCAGAATTCGGCGGACAAAATATTCCCTATGTTATTCATACCGCAGTAAGTGAAATATTCTCAGCCGCAAACCAATCATTGGCGATGTATCAGGCTCTCACTCATGGAGCTGCCTTTGCGATTCTCACTCATGGGTCAGAAGAGCAAAAACAAACCTATCTTCCCCCAATGATCTCCTGTAACTGGACAGGAACGATGAACCTGACTGAACCGCACTGCGGGACTGACCTGGGGTTAATTCGCACACAAGCAATACGCCAAAGCAATGATACTTACAAAATTACCGGTCAAAAGATTTTTATTTCCTCCGGTGAACATGATCTTGCGGAAAATATTATTCACCTCGTGCTGGCACGAATTTCAAATGCACCTAAAGGAATAAAAGGAGTTTCACTCTTTATCGTTCCCAAAATACTTCCAAAAGAAGATGGAACACTTGGCTCTCGCAATACTGTCCGTTGCGACAAAATTGAAAAAAAAATGGGTATTCACGGAAACTCCACCTGTGTCATGAATTACGACAATGCCACTGGGTATCTCCTTGGTGAACCTCACAAAGGGATGCGTGCAATGTTTACAATGATGAATGAGGCAAGACTTGGGGTTGGTTTACAAGGCTATGCACAAGCTGAAGTTGCTTATCAATACGCTGTTGACTACGCAAAGGAGCGTCTGCAAGGAAGAGACATCACCGGTACTAAAGCGCCAGAAGACGCACCGGACCCCATTATCGTTCACCCGGATGTTAGGCGTTCGTTAATGGACCAAAAGTCATTCATTGAAGGTGCCCGGGCGTTTGTTTTGTGGGGCGCGACTTTGATTGACCGCTCACATCGCTTGAACGATACCGAAAGCGATGGGCTCATTTCACTCCTGACACCTGTTATTAAAGGTTTCTTAACTGATCAAGGTCACGCCATGACAATTCAAGCGCAACAAATTTTCGGAGGCCATGGTTACATTGAGGAGTGGGGAATGTCACAATTTGTAAGAGATGCACGAATCACAATGATCTATGAAGGTGCAAACGGCGTTCAAGCACTTGATCTTGTCGGCCGAAAACTTGCACAAGATGGCGGAAAAAATATGAAGACTTTCCTCAGATTAATTGATGATTTCATAAATAAAAACACCAACGAAGAATCCCAATTTCTTCAAGATTGCATTGATCCCTTATCAACAGCGAGCAAACACCTTAAGCTGGCCGTTCAATCATTCCACGAAAAGGCACCAAAGCATCCTTATTTTTCACTTGCTGGCTCAAGTGACTTCATGCATTTGTTTGGACATGTTTGCCTCGGCTTTATGTGGGCCAAAATTGCTACAGCAGCGCAAGCTACTCTAAATGATGATACAACGGATATTGCGTTCTACAATAGTAAACTTGTTACCGCACGCTACTACATGACGCGTTGCTTAGCAGCCACTAGCATGCACCTTAAGCGCATTCAATCAGGCGAAGACCTCATTATGGCACTGAGCGCTTTTGAACTGTAGTAACAGTTACTGAATGATCACTGCAAACAAAAAGAAATAAATCGACCATGCGCCACTTGAACTATAAGCGACTTATTTTTTGCATTGACCTTCGGCGGCGTCTTTTTTGCTCAAATGCGCGAATATCAATTGAGGCTATGCGTCATCCCAACTCTTGCATACAATCTAATAAATGCGAGTATAGTTTTAGCGCAGGTAGAACACGAAACACATCTATCCATCGCCTCGGGGTTCTTCCTTAAGGACATTGTTAATCGCTTACATATTGTAATTTTATTGCCGCAGGTTACATTCATCTACTTTGATAAGAAAATGTAATGGCTACTACACGACAAAATTCAGAAAAATACGATTTTCTTTTTGAGTGTAATCGAATGGCAGCGATATCATTAATTCATTAAGCAATCAGTCCATCTCTATGCTATTCAAGAAGAAATAAACTGAAAATTGTGAATTGATCGCGCACTTACACCTACTTTAATGCCAAAATCCTGATCTGTTTAACCCAAAAATTTTACAATAAGAATCTCAACAAAAGTTAACAGCGTCTAGAAAGGAAAATGGTTTTGTCTAGTTCAACTGCCTCAATATGGATGAACGAAGAGCATTCGATGATCACCGACTTAGCATCAAAATTCTTCGCCAACGAATGGAAGCCGCATTATAAACGTTGGCGAGACCAACGAATAATGGATCGTGAGATATGGAAACAAGCAGGCTCTATTGGCCTTCTGTGTCCTTCAATCCCAGAACAATATGGCGGTCATGATGGCGATTTTGGGCATGAAGCCATTATCTGTATTGAACATTATCGTGCTAATATCGCATCTTGGTGTTATGCAATTCATGGACCCATTGTAGCACATTATATTTTAGCTTACGGCACAGAGGAACAAAAGCAACGATGGCTACCTAAACTCGTCACCGGTGATCTCATTGGAGCTTTGGCAATGACCGAACCGTCCACTGGGTCAGATGTACAACGTATAAAAACGCAGGCGATCTTGACAGGCAATGTTTATCGACTTCAGGGGCAAAAAACCTTTATTTCCAACGGGCAACATGCCAACCTGATTATCGTTGCTGCCAAAACAGATCCGAGAGAAGGGGCAAAAGGTATTTCCTTAATAGTACTTGAAACTAATAATGTAAATGGTTTTAAGCGCGGTCGCAATCTAGAAAAAATTGGAATGCACGCTGCCGATACCTCGGAACTATTCTTTGATAATATTGCCATTCCACCCGAAAATATCCTTGGTGGCGAAGTCGGTTGTGGTTTTTTTCAAATGATGGAACAACTCCCACAAGAGCGTTTAACAATAGCATGCGGGGCTGTTGGAGCAATGGAAGGCGCATTAGAACGAACAATTACTTACACCAAGGAACGAGAAGCCTTTGGTAAACCTTTAACACGGTTCCAAAACACCCGATTCAAGCTAGCCGAATGCAAGACAAAGACAACTATTGCACGCGCTTTTCTTGATCAATGCATTTTCAAACATATGCAGGGAAACCTCACAACTGAAGAAGCATCCATGGCCAAATACTGGTTATCGGATGCTCAAGGAGAAGTCATTGATGAGTGTGTTCAACTCCATGGCGGTTACGGATATATGCAGGAATATGAAGTTGCTGAAATGTGGGCGGACGCAAGAGTCCAAAGAATTTACGGCGGAACAAACGAAATAATGAAGGAACTCATTGCTCGCTCATTTTGAAACCCCATCATTGTTCAACATGACTTTCTTAACCTTCAACGAATTTACAACTCAGCCTTTAATTTCAGAATTTTTACACCATTCAAAACCATATCTCACTTTGCGACACCTTCAAAATCCGCAAATCAAACTCCACCGTTTTATTTCTGATCAGATCGCAAATAGGAAACTTGAAAGAGAATAAGGTAAACCGTGTTGACCAAATAGGGATAATGTCCAAATTAACGATGAATCCGACAGCACTTGAGCTTTCAATCTACAAGAAGTCGATTTGAGAAATCACTTATCATTGATTGCCCCTTTAAGAAAAAAGACCTTGCGTTTACTATCCCCAAGCTGTGCACACTTAATTTAAAACATCAAAACGGAGAACAAAATGCCGATCAAGCTATATTGTTTTGGCGAATCTGGAAATGCCTACAAAGCTGCACTTACACTTCAACTTGCCGATCTTGAATGGTCCCCAATTTACATTGATTTCTTTGGCGGTGAGGCTCGTTCAGACAAATACTTATCCGAAGTCAATAAAATGGGTGAAGTGCCAACATTGATTGACGGTACACTTAAGCTCAGCCAGTCAGGTGCCATCCAACAATATATTTGTGATACTTACGCCCCGCAACTTGGTGGCATTCCATCAGACAAATATAAAGTGTTACGCTGGGTTTTATGGGACAATCATAAATTCTCAAGCCAAGCTGGAATTACAAGATTCCTACAAAACTTTCTTCCAGAAGAAAAACGCTCACAACAAGTCATTTCGTTTCAACAAGGTCGTCTGAGGACATCCTTTAAAGTTCTGGATAACCACTTAGCTGATCGTGAATGGATTGTTGGTTCGAACATAACCGTTGCCGATATTTCGTGCTGCGGGTATCTTTTTTATCCAGAACCATTTGGGTTTGATCGTTCTGAATGGAAAAACATTGATAAGTGGCTCCATCGCATTCAGGGTTTACCAAACTGGAAGCATCCGTATGACTTAATGCCAGGGAGTCCGGCGGATCGCCAATAACGGGAGTAACCTACGATGACAGATGTCTACATCTATGATGCGATACGAACCCCGCGCGGAAAAGGCAAAAAGGATGGTGGATTACATGAACTAACCGCCTTACGGCTGTCTGCAATGACACTTAACGCACTCAAGGAAAGAAATAACTTCGATGATTCTTTGATTGCAGATGTGATTTGGGGCAATGTAACACAAGTCATGGAGCAAGGTGGATGTCTTGCACGTTCAGTTATTTTGGCATCCGATCTTGATGAGGCGATCCCCGGCTTGTCAATCAATCGCTTCTGCGCTTCTGGAATGGAAGCTGTTAACCTAGCCGCTAATCAAATTCGTGGCGGTGCTGGCGATGGATACATAGCCGGTGGTGTTGAGATGATGAGCAGAGTACCCATGATGTCAGATGGTGCAGCGATTGCCGTTGATCCCTCACTCGCAATGGAAAAATACTTTATTCCTCAAGGTATCGCTGCTGACTTAATTGCTACCAAATATGGTTTCACCCGTGATCAAGCGGATGCGTTAGCATTAGAATCCCAACGCAGAGCAAATATGGCTTGGCAGGATAATCGATTCAAGCAAACAATAATCACCGTAAAGGACCAAAATGGTCTACCAATCCTAAGCCACGATCAACACATTCGACCTGACGCAAATTTACAATCACTTTCAGCCCTAGAACCTTCGTTTAAGGAAATGGGCGAGCAAATGCCTAACTTCAATGACGTTGCACTCATGAAATACCCAGAACTAGAAAATATAAACCATATACATCACGCTGGGAATTCGTCAGGCATTGCCGATGGTGCAGCAGCATTACTCTTAGGGAACAAGAAATTTGGTATCAGCAATAAATTGACACCACGAGCGCGTATTGTTGGAACGGCAAAAATAGGTACAGAACCCACAATAATGTTAACTGGTCCCCTTCCGGTCACAGAAAAAATTCTTCATGATGCCTGCATGACCATAACAGATATTGATCTATTCGAAGTAAATGAAGCTTTCGCTTCTGTTGTGCTTCGATTTCAACAAGCCTTCGACGTTGATCCTGAAATTGTGAACGTCAATGGCGGTTCCATCGCCATGGGGCATCCACTCGGTGCTACGGGCGCAATCATTATTGGCACACTTCTTGATGAAATAGAAAGGTCAGAAAAGCAAACCGGACTAGCCACGCTCTGCGTGGCATCTGGAATGGGTGCTGCAACAATAATTGAACGCGTATAGCGGCTCTTTAAAGCGGTAACTTTAGGTCATTTCAATACTCCATTTACCATCCGATTGAATACCCACAAAAGCCAGAAAATGAGTTGACGCCGGTAAATTGATACCACAACGGATAGAGGAAAAGATGACTGAATTCTCAATGCAAAAGAAGCCTGATGGTGTTGCAATTATTACATGGGATACACCAAGTGCATCAATGAATGTACTTTCGGTAGACGGTCCGAGCAAGCTAAATGACCTAATTGACAGCGCACTGATAGATGACAATGTAAAGGGTATTGTTCTAACTTCTGGAAAAGAGCGAAGCTTTGCTGGTGGTATGGACTTGAATGTTTTGCTCAACATTCGCGAGAAATTTGGCAATAACCCAGAATCAGGACTTTTTGACTTTGCCATGAGTTTGCATAAACTCATGCGAAAAATCGAAATTGCCGGAAGAAACCTAAAGACAGGAGAAGGCGGGAAACCTATCGCCTGCGCTATGCCGGGTACCGGAGTTGGTATTGGCCTTGAATTCCCGCTCTGTACGCATCGAATTTTTGTTGCAGATCACCCAAATGCTAAGTACGGCCTTCCAGAAATCAAAGTTGGCTTATTTCCCGGAGCAGGCGGTACAACGAGACTCATTCGAAAATTAGGCTTAATGAAAGCAGCTCCTTTTTTGCTAGAAGGAAAGCTTGTCGGTCCAGTTGAGGCCCAGAACGCGGGGCTGATTGATGAAATAACTTCCGACCCTGTCGCAGCTGCAATAGATTGGGTCTTGTCTGCCTCTCCTGCTTCTCTTGTTAAGCCTTGGGATCAAAAAAACTTCAAAATTCCCGGCGGCGCGCCCTATCATCCAACGGGTTTTCCCACATTTGTTGGTGCCGTCGCGATGCTTAATGGAAGAACAAAGGGAGTATTCCCTGCGGCCAAAGCATTAATGCAGGTCATTTATGAAGGCGCAATCGTTGACTTTGATACCGCCCTCAAAATTGAAGCACGATGGTTTGTCAACCTTCTCATGAACCCATCTTCACAGGCGATGATTCGCTCACTCTTTGTCAACAAAACAGCTATCGAAAAGGGATCTGCACGTCCAATCAACATCTCAAGACTACCCGTCAAGAAAGTTGGTATAATTGGTGCTGGCATGATGGGTGCTGGAATTGCATTGGTCTCTGCACAGGCCGGAATAGATGTTATCTTACTTGATCGTGATCAAGCGACAGCAGATCGTGGCAAGGCATATTCTGATGCTTATTTCGCCAAACGTATTGATAAGCGCATAATGACAGCGCAAAAAAGAACTAACATACTTAAGTCAATATCCGCAACGAGTGATCTTGCGCATCTCAAAACCTGCGATCTAATCATTGAAGCCGTTTTCGAAGATCCTGAAATAAAGAAAGAAATGATCAAAAAAGTCGAAGAGGTCATTCCTGATGACTGTATCGTTGCATCCAACACCTCAACTCTACCGATCTCAGACCTCGCAAAAGCATCAAAGAAACCTGAACAATTTATTGGTATTCATTTTTTTTCACCTGTTGAAAGAATGAGTCTTGTTGAAGTGATTAAAGGGAAAAATACAGACGAACGCACTATCGCGAGAGCACTCGACTACACTCGACAGATTAAGAAAACACCGATTGTCGTTAATGATGCACGCTTCTTTTATGCGAATCGCTGTATTATTCCATATATCAACGAAAGTCTGATATTGGCCGGCGAAGGCGTCAACCTGGCGCTCATTGATCACGCTGCTCAAATGCTTGGATTTCCAATCGGACCCATCCAGCTTGTTGATGAAACTTCGCTTGATCTTGGCGCCCAAATTGCTAAGATAACAATGGAATCCTTAGGGGATGCTTACGTCAAGACCCTAGCAGACGATGTAATGTTCTGGATGGTTGAAGCAGGTCGCTTAGGTCGAAAGGCAAAAGCAGGGTTTTTTGATTACTCTAAACATGGGGAACGACTCGGCTACTGGCACGGCTTTAGGAGCAAGTTTCCGCTATTGAAAAATCAACCAAACTTAAAGGAAGTACAAAATCGCTTGATCTTTGTACAAGCACTTGAGGCAGTCCGCGCCTTAGAACAAAATGTCATTAGTGACATTCGTGAAGGTGACATAGGCGCGATTTTCGGTTGGGGATTTCCTGCCTGGTCAGGCGGACCATTTTCATGGTTTGATATTGTAGGTTTAACGTGGGCCGTGAACAAGAGCGAGAAATTGCATGACAAATTTGGCGAGCGATTTTCCTGCCCAAAACTATTGCTGGATTTACAAACAAAAAACGACACCTTCTATCATCAAAGCAAGAAGTAATTGCTACCTTCGTTCAAGTTAATTTCGTTACTTTTACACGCCGCAAACAAGAGAAAAATACATCATAACCCGCTTTTTTTTCCGAATTTAAAAAGCGAAGATTTCCAAACTCCCGTGGCGTAATTTAGGGGATTATCCGACCTACTTAGTGTTTGTAAAAAAACCTAAAGATCAGTATTAAAACGCTGAAAAAGTTGACTCTTTTGTCACTTTTCTCTGGCGAAGATTGCGGGTATTTGGTACAATATCAGCAATTATAACCAGGATTTGCCCCAAATCAGCAAATCTTCGCCAGAATCTCACAAAAGAAAGGTCACATTATGCGCACATCCTTCGCCATACAACCCCTTCCTGGCAATACCGCCACCCATCAGCTCACCTTCGACCCTAACTCCCGCGATGATACCGAAGTTCTCTGCTATGCCTGACAGGCCTTATGGTGCCATCGTGACGCCCGTGACACGGTTCTTGGTCTGATTGAAGCGTATCACAGCCAGCAGGTTGATCGCGAGAATGGTCGCCCTGGCATGACGTTCTGGCACATTCTGGTAGTGGCCGTCATGAAACAAGGGCTGGATGTTGACGATGACAGGTTGGCCAACCTGA
>JAPORV010000459.1:0-11745 GCA_026710055.1 Aestuariivita sp. | reverse complement strand
GGCGTTAAAGGACAGCTATGGGGGTCGTCATCTCCGGGTTCGGGGTGCGGCGAAAGTCGCGTGTCATTTGTTTTTCAGTATTTTCGCTCTGACTGTTGATCAGTGACGAAGACTGCGCACCTGACAGCCCCCTTCATTCTGTCTTTGGCGTCGAGGCACATACCGTCGACGGGTTCTGCTTGCGCAGATGTTCGCATGATGCCCAATATGTTGATGATGTGAGCTAGTTTTGTTGAGAAATCGGCTTCCGAGGGCTTGCGTCCTATCGGGCGATTGCTTTGTTATTATTGAAGCTTTTCTTTTACCATCACCATCGAAATCCGCCACTAACTTTTGCAAGTGGCTCTTTAGTTAATTTTTAACTTCGCCTTGGTAAAAAGAAAACTTCTGGCAGTTTGATGCTTAAAGCTAAGGAAATTAATTGTGTATGAGTTTATGAGTTTAAAAAACCTCGAATGTTCGAGTTGACATATGTAGAAATTGGGCTTAGGCACTGCACAACTAAGCCAATTGGTAAGCACCGATGTCTGAATTGGACGAAACAAACGATGTAAAACAATTAGAGGCACGAATTAAAGTTGCGCGTGAGGCACAGATCCCAAGACGTGAACAAGAAGAGCATTACTCGCAAGCGCAATTAGCGTGGCGAATGGTGATTGAACTTGTAGCAGGTTTGTGTACTGGATTTGGAATGGGTTATGGTCTAGATTATGTCCTAGGAACTACACCTTGGTTAATGATAGTATTTATTTTTTTGGGTTTTGCAGCCGGTATACAAACTATGATGCGTAGTGCTCGGGAAATTCAGTTAATGCAAGATAAGCCGAGTAGTGATGTTGTGAGCGAAAAAGGAGATTAAAGAGTGGCTGACCCTAAGCAGGATGCTAGCCTTACATTTTATCCCATGGATCAGTTCATTGTTCACCCACTTTTTGGTGACGGATCGATCACTTTAAGTTCATGGTACATCCCAACAAATGTTACTTTGTGGTTATTGCTTACGGTTGTAGCGATAATTTTCCTAATGGTTGTCACAACATCGAAAAGAGCCCTTATTCCAACACGAGGCCAATCTATTGCTGAATTAACCTATGGCTTTGTATATAAAATGATTGAAGATGTGGCGGGACGAGAAGGCATTCGATATTTTCCATATATTATGACGCTTTTTTTGTTTATTCTGGTTGCTAATTTTCTCGGATTAATTCCTATGTCTTTTACGACGACAAGTCATATCGCAGTCACTGCTGTTTTGGGCTTCGGGGTATTTTTTGTTGTAACGATACTGGGGTTTGTCAAGAATGGTATGGCTTTTCTTGGATTGTTTTGGGTTGCAGCGGCACCACTTCCGTTGCGACCAATCTTGGCCATTATTGAGTTAATTTCTTATTTCGTTCGTCCGGTTAGCCATTCTATTCGTCTTGCTGGAAATATGATGGCAGGGCATGCTGTTTTGAAGGTTTTTGCTGGTTTTGCACAAGTTACAGCGATTGCACCCATTGCGATTCTTGGCGTAATGGCGGTTTACGGACTTGAGGTTTTGGTTTCAGCAATTCAAGCATATGTTTTTACAATTTTAACGTGCGTATATTTAAAAGACGCACTTCACCCACATCATTGAAATTTTGACGTATGTAATTGCGTCGTTTTGTTTTTCCAAATTCAGGAGTTCACAAATGGAAGGAAATATAGCAGATCTTGGGCAATTCATTGGTGCAGGACTTGCAGCCATTGGTTCTGGTGCCGCCGCGATTGGTGTTGGTCATGTCGCTGGAAATTTTTTGTCTGGCGCATTAAGAAATCCGTCGGCTGCGGCTTCACAAACCGCTACATTATTTATTGGGATTGCCTTTGCTGAGGCATTGGGAATTTTTTCATTCCTCGTTGCATTACTTTTGATGTTTGCAGTTTAATTCTGGTGAATTTCAGAAAGATGAAGTATTTGAAATTATTGTGCGTATAGGTTTCGATAGTGGATAATCCGAGGAGATATAATGGCGAGTGATGTTGGTGGCACTGAGGGTGGAGTTCAATCTATAGGAATGCCTCAGTTGGATTTCATGAGTTATTCTAACCAAATATTTTGGTTAGGAATAACACTTGTTATCATATATTTTATCTTGTCACGCGTAGCACTTCCAAGAATTGAAAGTATTTTAACCGAACGACAAAGCGTCATTTCTTCTGATATTGCAAAAGCTGAATCGTTAACAGAATTGGTGAAAAAATCGGAAGAAGAGTATGAAAAAAAGCTTGCTGAGACCAAAGCAGAGGCTCAGAACATCGCTGCGAATACACGTCTGGAAATACAAAATAATTTGAAGTCTGCGACTGAAAGAGCTGATGAAGAAATTGCTACAAAACTTACAGAAGCTGAGCAGCAGATTTTGGAAATACGTGCAGAAGCAAAGTCCAGTGTAAATTCGGTAGCGGCAGAGGTAGCTGAGCAGTTAGTTATTACGATGCTCGGCGAGGTTGACCGAGAAATTATTAAAGCGTCTATTCAATCAAGACTCAAGATGTAAAAAGCGATGCGTGAATTTACTTTTTTTGTGATAGCGGTAGTTATTGCTAACCCTGCGTTAGCTGCATCAGGCCCTTTTTTTTCGTTTGCGAATACTGATTTTGTTGTACTTATTGCCTTTATTTTATTCTTGAGTGTTATTTTTTATTTTAGGATACCTTCTCGTTTACTTGGCATGTTAGATAACCGGGCTCAGAGCATTCAAGAAGACATTGATGAAGCAAAAAGATTGCGTGATGATGCACAACAACTTCTTTCAAATTGTGAGAAAAAGCAAAAAGAAATGAAGGTTCAGGCCGAAAAGATAATTACCGAGGCAAAAAGAGAAGCTGAGATACTGAAAGAACAAGCTGAGCAAGAATTAGAGAAGACAATTTTTCGACGTGTAGCAAGTGCGGAGGAACGAATTTCTCTTGCACGGAGTGTTGTAATTCGTGAGGTGCGTAACGAAGCAATCATACTTGCTGTTGCTGTTGCTCGTGACATTATTCAACAAGAAATTACTGAAAAAAGTGCGAGAGATTTAATCCAATTAGCTATTGATGAAACTGAAATTAAACTTCATTAATTTGAGAAATTCCGCGATTTGGAGTGATTTTCTTGGCATGGTTTATTTCTGATTAGCGGTTTGGCGACTTTGGGTTGTTATTTTGCGTGATGAGTTCTTGCTCAAGTCGTTTTTTGGCAATTGCTTCGTTTTTTTCTGAACGTTGATTGTCAGCATAAGCTATTTTGACAAAATCAAGGTGTTGTTCAATTGCCTGACGGGCGGCAACTGGATCGCCTGCTTGTAATGCTTTGTTTATTGAGCGGTGTTGATCAAGTAGTGCAGAGCGTGTTGTGCGTTGCTTAAACATGACTTGGCGATTATAGAAAACGCCTTCACGCAGTAAATCAAACATTGCTCGCATCATATGCAACATAACAACGTTATGGCTAGCTTCAATTATTGCAGTATGAAATTGTGCGTCAAGTGCTGCCTCCATTCTTGGGTTGCGTTTTGAGTGAGCCTGAACCATTTTATCAAACACGGCCTGTACAACTTTCAGGTCGCTATCTGATGCTGCGCGGGCTGCACGTTCTGCCGCTAAGCCTTCCATATCACGCCGAAAAGACAGGTAATCAAAGACAGCTTCATCGTGTGTTGCAAATAGATGAATTAGCGCAGGAGAAAAGGCTGACCCCAAGACTTCGGCGACATAAATTCCTGAGCTTGCTTTTGTTTCCAACAGGCCTTTTTCTTGTAAATCTGCTAACGCCTCACGCAGGCTGGGTCGTGAAACGCCTAACCGTTCCGACAACTCCCGTTCGGCGGGCAAGCGTTCTGCTGGACGCAAAATACCACGTAATATAAGGCTTTCAATTTGCTGTACAACTAAGGTTGAGAGCTTTTTGGGATGTATTGATTCAAACGGCATAATATCGGTTTATCTGGTTTTTTCATTTGGTAGATTTTTTGAAATTTCAAACTCATTCTTTTAATTAGTGTCTGTTAAAAAACCTTAAATTCGCTAATAAAATGTTAAAAAAATGTACTTTCTGATGCGTTTGTTCTGGCGAAGATTGCCAATATTTGGTACAATTTTTCAATATTTTACAAGATTTCCATTGAATCAGCCGATCTTCGCTAAATTGAAGAAAAGGCATCCACATATTTCGGTTAAATCAACACGTTGAAAAATATACTTTTATGCATAGTAAACTTTTGAAATTTGAGAAAAATATAGGTTTTTTAACAGACACTAATTAGCACTAGTTAAACTAAATGTGTAAATAAACACCTATCTGTCAAACAATGCTGTATACGTGGCAGCTTTCCGTCAATTTTTTTATAACGAATTTCCGATCATTTTCACTTTGGAAAGCTATACATCTATTGAGTGAGTATAATAAATCTTGAATTGAAAAACTGATTTTGAAAAGGATGGACGGGACAGTAGAAGCACGTGGGTACGTTAGAGAGGATATATGTCACAAACTTGTTTAGGCGATCTCAGCGATACGTTCTACTTTTTATAGAGCGACGAAACACGTAATTTCGGTGGCGATCATTGCACTGCTGGTAGGATGCGAAATGATTGAAACAAATGAGTACAAGTGGTTGATTGCTTGGTTGCTATGGTGAAAATTTACCAAGCCTGTCAAGGACAGTGACTTTGTAACTTTGTACATGAACGCGAGGTTCTGAACCAACGAGGATCAACTGAACTGGAAAAAGTGATGCTTATAGTATGGCCGCTAAAGATGAACAAATAGTCACTTTATGTGGTGTAATAGAATGGGCGGTAAAAATGACCATAACGGCTGAACAGCTAAGTGATTAACACGAGAGAATATCATCCACCTCAATCTGAAATCTTGCCGTTTTTACTTCACTCCGTGCGTTATGAGCACGAAAAGGGTAGGGTTTAGTCTCCGTTTTTGTGATTTATTTTGAAAACGCTAAAAATTAAGATCTTTACACACTCTTTCACATGTTGGTTCCAAACATTCCCATGATATCTTATCCAACCGACTCGACCCGGATGTCCAATAGATTGTGGGTGTCACGTCCACAGGCGATGGCAATCAGATGAATGGGTTCCTGCCGGTCGCGATATTTCTCAGCATAGCCCTTGTTCCGAATCTGGGCGAGTGCCGTCTCTAACGCCGCTTCGTTCTCCCCCGCAGTTGCCACCATCTTGAACTCAAAGATAAACACCTGCCCACCCGTCAAGACCACCATGTCGGCACGACCATGGCTTGAGAATTCCGCCGCTCGAACATCCACACCAATCGCCCGAAACCCCATATGCAACAAACTCGCGTACCAGGCTTCATAGTGCGCCTGATCACTGTTGTGCCATTGATACGGAATACTCGCAAGATAAGCCTTAAGGGTCTCCGCAAACCCTCTAAAGTCATTCTCCTCAAGCAGAGTGCGTAATGTCTCCCCCTCCTCCGAGGGCACGCGATTTGTCGGATTCAGATAAGCCAGTAACTCATCATTCAAACTCAGCTGTACTTCCTGATTAGGATAATCCAATCGGTAAACTGTCCTGTGCCCCTCTTGTTTCTCGTCTGTAATGGTCAGATAGCCGGTCTGGAATAGAAGAGCCTCGGGACTGATGTCTTCCACATCAAATTTCGAAATCAAGGATCGGTCGACCGTCCGGTTCTCTAGTTCCTTCAAACTGACGGATATTTTCTTGAGGGTCTCAAAGAGAAAGTTCGGGGACCCTGTCTCGAACCAGTGCGGTTTGAACTCCCGTTCATCGAACAACAGAAGTACATCAAACGGATGCGACACTGTCTATTCGATTTGAAAATTGTCGAGTGAAAGAAAATCCTGCAATTGCAATTACAATTGGAACAGCAAAAGCAACAATTCCTATCAAAATTAATGTTATTTGCAGATACACTACAATTGGAATTTCTTTGCACATCAGACAATTACCTACGGCGGCGAGTAGGGCGACCTCGTTCAGCTTGTTCACGCTCCCATTTTAAGGCAGCATCTCTGGTTGTCACATAGCCCACTTTTTGAATTTTTCCTGTTTCACCATAAGTACCTCGATGTTCAGTTTGCCGACGATTTAAATCATTAGTAATACCGGTATGAACAATTTTGCGACCCTTTTTAAAATGGTATTTATACGTATCACGTGCCATATTTACTCCCATTCACGTAAACACTAACAAATTATCTAAAAATATGAGGTACTTGCAAAACTCTACATTTAAGCGATTTTTCCCGCCTTCGGGCCTTTGTTCAAAGGCAGAAGAAACATGTCGCATTTCTTCATCTATGAAAAAAAGAAACTACCACATAGAGAGGAAATCACGACGTGCCTTTATCTTTATGTATATCATATCTCTCGCTCTGGAATCGATTTCAAGGGGAATTATTTTCTGCATTAAGCACGAAACCCAGTCCCTGAAGAGAGGATGAATGATATTCCCACTGCCTGTGATACAAGCACAAAACGCAACGCCAAGGGTTATCCTGTGAGTTGGCATGGCTATAAACTCCCTATTGATGCGGCAGACGGGGACATTCCGGTGAACTGTCTCTTGTCTTCTGCATCCCTGCACGACAGTCAAGCGGCTCTTCCTTGAGCCCGGATAAGTGCAGACCGTGTTTCTTATTGTGATGAATTGATGGAGGCCGCCTATGATGGTGCGGAGATTCATCAGGTGGCGATCATTGATTCAAACCCCCGTCGGAATGTGGCCCTTGCTTGACGGTCAGCGGGTCATATTGACCCGTCCAACGAACGGTTTCAAGCAACGTATCCGTGTTGAGCGAGTGAACGCGGCGTGAAAGGACAGCGATATGGGTCGTCCTCTCCGGGTTGAGGGCACGGCAAACGTCGCGTGTCATTTGTTTTTCCGTATCTTTGCCTTAACCGTTGATTAGTGATGAAGACTGTGCACCTGACAGCACCCTTCATTCTGTCTTTGGCGTGGACGTACGAGCCCAAGGGTTTCGCTGGTGCGGATGTTCGCATGATGCCCCTTATGGTGATGATGTGAGCTGATTGTGTCGAACAAATCGGCTTCTGAGGGCTTGTATCCATCAAGCGATTGCTTTGTTCTTATCTCAACCCTCCTTCTTCCGCCATCACAATCAAAATCCACCGCTGACTTTTGCAACTGGTTCTTAAGCTCACGAAATTTTGAATAATGGTGGCAAGCGTACTTGAAATTACTTAAAAATATCATCCGTAAGTTTATGGTGATGTTAGATGTGATTGCATGATGTTTGAATTTCAAATTGAATTTGCTTCTCGATACCTTTCTGTTAAAATTATAAGAAAATATAGACACCATCAGTTTACAAGGCTTTTCCAGTAAAGATAAATGAAACTTTAAGTGAGATCTTTGTGGCGTCGATAACTATTTGGAAATTTAAGCAGTTGTTACTCAAAATATTAGCTGAGGTAAGATAAATTGCGGTTTTCCAAGTTAAGAGTTTCGGGTTTCAAGAGCTTTGTCGATCCATCCGAATTAATCATTTCTGATGGACTGACGGGCGTCGTAGGTCCAAACGGCTGTGGTAAGTCAAATTTACTCGAAGCTCTTAGATGGGTAATGGGTGAGAATCGCCCCACATCAATGCGGGGTGAGGGCATGGAGGATGTTATTTTCTCTGGTGCTGCAACACGGCCAGCACGTAACTTTGCAGAGGTTGCTCTTTTTCTAGTCAATGACGAACGTTTGGCTTCGACAGAATTTAACATTAGTGATCATGTCGAAATTATACGAAGAGTAACTCGAGATATTGGTTCTGCATATAAGGTCAATGGAAAAGATGTTCGCGCGCGTGATGTTCATATGTTATTTGCAGATGCTTCAACAGGCGCACATTCGCCTTCTCTAGTCAAGCAAGGTCAAATAGCAGAAATTATCAATGCAAAACCTAAAGCGCGGCGGCGAATTCTTGAAGAAGCTGCAGGGATTTCTGGCTTATATCAGCGACGTCATGAGGCTGAACTCAAGCTAAAAGGCGCTGAAACAAACTTAATGCGTATTGATGATATCATTGAGCAGCTTGCCACGCAATTGAATCAGTTAGCCCGACAGGCAAAACAAGCCACTCGTTATCGTGAAATTGGAGAAGATTTACGACGCACGGAAAGTCTTTTGCTCTACCGTCGTTGGTATGAAGCAGAAGAAGCATTCCTTAAATCCCAGGCTGAACTGCGTGTGAAAATCAATCAGGCTGCACAAGCGGAAGCAATTGTGCAGCAGGTGACAAAAAAACGTACTGAATGTGATGCTGCTTTACCTTCTCTAAGAGAAGAGGAGGCGGAAGCATCTGCAGCTTTGCAACGTCTTATTTTGCAGAAAGATGTTTTGTTTAGTCAAGAGGAACAAGCACAAAAATCGATATTATCTTTATCAGCAAGATTAGAACAGTTGCAGCACGATATTGGCCGCGAAGTTGAACTCAATCGAGATGCAGAAGCGATTGTTATTCGATTAAAAACAGAAAAACAAGAATTGGCTGATAGATTTAAAGATTTGCAATCTCAGATAAGCGTTGCGGATGAAGATGCGCATGAAACGGCTTCTGTATTGCAAACTAAAGAGACGCTTTTTGCACAAATTACAGAGGATGTTGCTCGGCTCTCTGCAAGACATCATTCGGCGAGACGATTGCTTGATGATAGTTGTACAATGCTGGACAGCTCGACGAAACACGAAACAGCGGCGCGTGACGGAGTGAAAATGGCCAAACAAGCATTTCGCAAAGCAAAATCAGATTATGAAGTTGCTGTAATGGCTGAAAGAGACGCTAAGAAAGCGTCAGAAAACGCGGAGGAGTTACTTGTTTCGGTTGAAGACGAGCGCGGCAGCGTACAATCACGAGAAGCTGAATCTCGTGCTGAAAGATCAGATGCTGAGGGAGAACTTGGTGCATTGCAAGCAGAGGCGTTGGCGCTGAGTAAACTGGTAAAGAAAGAGATGATTGAAGATAATCAAGTAATGGACTTGGTGACTGTTGAATTTGGATATGAAAAAGCTTTAGGTGCAGCATTGACCGATGATCTTCAATCACCCATCGTTAATGTTGAGGGTTCGTCAGGGTGGGTTCATCTTTTTGAACTGTCAATAAATCAAGGATTGCCCGAAGGCGTTCAACCTTTATCAAATTATGTTAGTGTTCCAGAGGCATTAGAATATCGAATGACTCAAATCGGATTAGTGGACGCTGACGACGGTCAAAACTTGCAACCATACTTAAAACCTGGTCAACGGCTAGTTTCGACGGAAGGAGATTTATGGAGGTGGGATGGGTATCGTATATGGGCAGAGGACATGCCTAGTTCATCTTCTTTAAGACTTGAGCAATTGAATCGTCTTGAGACGTTAAAGCAGGAAATGGAACATGTCGGTGCGCGCGCTGATGCAGCAAAGCTTGCACACGAAACTCTGACAAAGCAACTGGCTAAACTATCGGAAGAAGAAAGCCATTTGCGAACAGCAAGAAGAACAGCAGATGAAACTCTTATCGAAGTTGCTCGAAGTCTTAGCTTAATTGACGCAGAGTGTAATCTTGCAAAAAGTCGATTAGAGGCTAGTCAACTTGCTGTAGAGCGGCATAAAGAAGAAGCATCTTTAGCAAGAAAAAACCTACTAGAAGCCGAGAAAGGCTTAAGTCAACTAGATGACTTGAACGAAGCTAGATTGATGGTTGAGCAGGCTCAGGGTGAAGTCGAGACTGTGCGTAAAGAATTGATTGAAAAGCGATCAGTTCACTATGACCTACGTAGAGAAGGTCAAGCATCACTTAATAGATCCAAGGAAATTGAACGTGAGATTATTGATTGGCAAGATCGAGAAGCTACTGCTGAAAGACGCGCAAACGAGCTAATCAAAAGAAAAACTCAGATTGAAGATGAATTGGAAAAATCGAAGGCAGTGCCGAGTCAAATAACGGTAAAACGCCAAAAAATCTTGTATCAGATTTCAAAGATGGAAATTCGAAAAGCGAACGCAGTTGACAAATTGTCAAAAGGCGAAGCAGAAAGACATAATGCTTTGCAAAATGAGCGAGATGCGGAGCGCAGTGCTTCAAATATCCGCGAAGAACGCGCGTCCGCTGATGCACGAACTGAAGCAGCAAGAGACATGGTAACCGCTGCTACTGAGAGAATTACTGAAAATAGAAAATTATCTCCGAATCAACTTCTTGTTCAACTAGATATCGTTATGGATGAGATTCCAATTGTTGAAAAGCTTGAGATTGACGTTAATAGATTACGACGGCAGCGAGATGCGCTGGGTGCTGTAAATCTTCGAGCTGAAGAAGACTCTCGTGCAGTGCAAAAGGAGCATGAAACACTTAGCGCAGAAAAAGAGGATCTTGAGAATGCTATTCGTACATTGCGCTCTGCAATCCAAAAACTCAATACGGAAGGGCGTGAACGGTTGCTGACAGCGTTTGAACAGGTGAATGATAATTTCGCCAGCTTGTTTAAACGTCTCTTTGGAGGTGGTGAGGCTAAACTTGAAATGGTTGAGAGTGAAGATCCGCTTGAGGCAGGAGTAGAAATTTTATGCCAGCCTCCGGGAAAAAAATTAGCAGCGATTTCATTGCTTTCTGGCGGCGAACAAACGCTTACAGCTTTAGCAATGTTATTTGCCGTATTTCTTGCGAATCCATCTCCAATTTGTGTTTTGGATGAAGTTGATGCACCGTTGGATGATGCTAATGTTGAGAGATTGTGCGATCTCTTGGATCAAATGTGTCAACAAACGGATACGAGGTTTTTGATCATTACTCATCACGCAGTTACAATGAGTAGAATGGATCGACTGTATGGTGTAACAATGGCTGAGCAAGGAGTATCACAGCTTGTTTCTGTCGATTTGAAGAAGGCCGAGTCACTCGTAGTATGAGAAAATACTGGTTTGTGTCGGCTGTAACATTGGCAAAAAGCAAATGTGATAATGACAGTTATCAGACGCGAAAATTGCTTTGGGCATTTTACTTCCCTGATAGGTTGTTTCAGGTGTCTAAAAATAACAGGCACTAACTGGTATTAGCACCTGATAAACGAGCCCATAAAAAAACAATAATCAGAAAACCTCCCGATTGTGTTTGGCAATGTTTCTCGCCTGATGGATGCAGCTGAGGAAATGATCTAGTGCAGTAGGTATGATTTTCGTCGACTTTAGGGATTATTCTACGGGTTGGAGGCAACGGTTCCGCATGGAGTGATAGCTCGGCATAAACCCGTAGTCGCCGCGCTTACATTGGGCTTGGACGTAAACTCTGCCATTAGAAAAATATGCGGGATACTAACGTCCATAAGCCTGCCCGAAACCGCCCGACCTCTGGACAATCCAGCCTTTCTGCGTGCTCAATCTGGTCTTGGTCATAATGTTTCTCCTATCCATAGGGTAACACTTAACAGTGGTATTGAATATAGCAAAGTTGCTCCTGTAGTCTCATCCTGTGTTAACTTGTTTAATTTTTCTGATTATCTTTTGTGGTGTTCCTATGTTTATCTCTTCAAGAGATCAAGTATGAGAGAAGACTAGTATACCATTGTTATTGAATTGATGCTAGGAGCTGAAAAATTGTTGTCTTATTTGTAGTGAATGGTAGTGAGTCGTCTCATTGAGAACAATACCCCATCCCGATTGGTTTGAGCAGGGCCGTTTCTGAGGTCGGAACATCGACAACGGATGAGGAGATAACATATGAGGCATAATGATGAACCCGAATG
>JAPORV010000464.1 GCA_026710055.1 Aestuariivita sp. | reverse complement strand
TGGGAGCACTCTACCACATTCCCAACAAAAGCAAATAGCAGCGGCGAAAAAGGCCGGATAGGGAAAAATGTAGATTGATCGGACGAATTTTCGCGAAATCGGGCGAATCTCGCGTGATGAACAAAATTTGACAAATAATTATCGTTTCATATCAATGGTTTACAAAATTCGCCCCACACCATATGAGAACCACACCCTGTTTCAAAGAATTTAAAATTCTGTGAGATTAGTGAACCCAAAAATTAAATACACTCTATGAAGCTAAAAAGAAAGGTTCTTTGAGAAGTCTTATTGATGTTTGATGACACGAAAAGATCCCGCCAATCTGATGTTGCTCAATTTGGCAAAATCCAAAAGCCTGAACAATCTCTACACTACATGAAAGGCACAGAAAACTGACATATGCGTCACATCACATCTTCGCGACAAAGGGGGACTTTGATTGCAATGAATAATATTATCACTGTTCCCCCGCATTCGGCGGTCCGTGACAAATCGCTTTACCTTTTAGAGATGCTCTCCTGTTTTACAATCCAAGCCCCAGTGATTTTGAACGGGTCCGTTCAGGATGAAAATGACCTGCCACTTGCTTCGCCGCCTGATGCCAGGCACAATAATAGCTACTGGTGATCTTAAATCGCGTCAGACGCTTTAACCCCTGTGCTATCGCGTCATTCCCCTGATTAGTAAAGGCCCATATCTCCTGATGCGTAAATGACTGAAACAACCGCGCCAAAAAACCATGCGCCGTCCGTTCATCCTTCACATCCGTGATCGCCGCCACATCCACTAAAAGCCGGGCACGTTCTTTCATCACTGCATCCACTGTCAGCAATGACCCCTCCTTGAAGAGATCACGTAGCGCCAAACGAAGATCATCCTCTCCCGCTGATTGATCCACAACATATAGCACCTTTGCCACCGCCATTTCCATCATCGTCGGCATCGGAGATTGTGCCTTAACAGAATGCACCACATCCCCCGCACGCTCATCATATTCTTCCTGAATGCTGTAATGACTAAACTCCAAAGGATGACGCAAAGAAACCGAACGACCTGCTTCTACAGCCCTAAAGGCCTCTTCATGAAACCGCCGCACTTTCAAATCACGGGGGTCTTTCGCCACAAGTTCAACCGCTAAAGCGCGCTTTGCATCAAAAATCGCCCGACTCAGCGCCAAGGTACACCCCATGCGCTTCACAGCAGTCATCTCCACCTCAGGAATAGCCTCCCCTTCATGCAGTAAGCGGGTCAGATCACCCACAAGATCGCGTTGATGAACCGGATTGGCAGCCTCCACACGCTCGGCAATTGTCACAGCAATCAGCAACGCTGTTTGCGCAACCTGCCGGTCATCGACTTTCCTTCGGTCTGCCCGACCATCGCGACTTTCAACAGGCCTGAGCAATTGCACCTCTTGCTCGGACCCTTCATCCCTTAAGACCAGGTCCCTCTTTCCCGCAACCCGCGCACGATGCACATGATCCCCAAACCGCTCTAACGCCTTCTCAAAAACAGCCGCAACAGTCTCTTCGCCAAGAGCATTTGCCGTCAAAGCCCCGCGCGAGAGATACCTCGCAATCGTCATCACAGGTGCCTCTCCCGAACCCTTCACACCCCACTCCGTCCGGAACCCCACGACAGCCATCGCCCGCTCATCAGCCGCTTGCGGCACATGCGACGGCAGGTGCCGCAAGAGCTGACGCCATGCCCGAGGCTGACTAAAACAATGGACATATTTTTCCAGCGCCACACGATCCTGCCCCTCAAACCGACCAGGGCTTTCGGCCTCCATTGCCAACATCGCCCCCATCACTTCCGCCAGAACATCCCGTGTTACAGCGGGCGACAACACGTCGCGCTGAAAACCCACCATGGCGCCCAAACGACCCACCGCCGCTGCCAGGCCGGACGAGTGCGCAACACCCCGATCGCCTTGTATCTTGTGCAATGCTGCCCGCACCCCCAGCGTGGCATCAAAGCCATAATCCAGAACACTTTCAGCCCGACCATCCCGACAATGAATCCGCCGCAGCACCTCTGCCATGCGCGGAGCCGATGACGGCACAATCACTTTCAACCACGCTTGATGCGCCGCGATTCCGGCCGCAAACACCTGACGCGTCATCCCTTTACTGGCCAGTAAATGCACACTCTCCCGAACCATCGCTCCCTCACCATGAATCGTCCCCGCAAAGGCAAAACGCCACCTTGGTAAGGTCCCATAGTGCGCAGCGGGAATCACCACTGTACGCGTTGACTGCCCATTCCGTGCCATCACATGTAATCGAAGCGCATCTGTCTTTGCATCAAACCCCACCACATCAGCACGCTCACCAGCCTTGATGCGCAAGGCTCGCCATTCGGGCGTTTGCGCCTTCAACGGCACCCAGGCCGTCCCCGACACGAACCGAATACGGTCACCAACCTTTAACGCATCAACCGCCTCATGCCGGAAGCGCTGTCGACCCCAACGTTCCGGCATCCTCTCATCAAGAACCGCACGAATCGCTTTACTCACAGCCTCCGCGTCCGCTCGGCTCCACGTTAACGCGATTTTATCCGTCAAGGGGTCAGCAACATAACTCTGCGCCATCACCGTAATCGCCTGACGGGCATTCGTCCCCGAAACCAGCATATCATAGTGCCGTAAATCTTCCATCGCCCTCTCTGCACTGTCTCCTCCCCCCAACACATTGCTCACCAACGTCGCACTCATCGGTGAACGAATTTGATCATGCCCGATCCACGTCGACCCCACACGCATTTCCAACGCCCGCATGATCGGACCAACACTCATTGGCTGTTGCTCCTCACCACCCAACATCGCAATCAGTTTAGCACCCGACTGCTCCACACGCGCCAGAACGGCCATCGCGTCCTTTCCTCCTAACCGCGTCGCATCATCAATCACCACCACCGTGTTGACATCCAGCCGCTCCTCACAGACGTCCGCCTCCTGCCCAGGATCCGTAACCCGCAAAAACCGCCGTACCGTCATCGGTACCCACCCTTCTTCACCCTCAAGACCTGACAACGCAGACCCCGTTGGAACCAGTACATAGACCTTCCACCCCGCTTTCAGATGTAAATGTGCCAGTCCCCGCGCCACATACGTCTTCCCCGACCCTGCTTCCCCGCGAATCAACCGTAATCGCTTCGGCTCCATCCCGAGCAACAGCGCCAGTTGTTGCGCCTCGGTATACTGAGACTCGACACGCTGCCTGACGCGCCAGTCACGACGGAGTAACGCCTTAAAATCCATCGAAGGCGCCGCCTCCGACATCACAGACACCGCCAACCCTGCCCCGATATCAACCGCCCGGACTTCATGACACCACTGCGTCTTTGTGGTATACACCGGTACACCTTGCTGATCCCGATCGCTTAACCTGATCAACTCTTCATGCGCAAAAGCCTGTGTGAACAACCGTAAAAATGTCTCCGGCTCAGTCACCACCCGCGCTAGTTTCTCCGCAATATCATCAGCGCGAATCACCGACGACCGCTGCAACAGATCATCAATCACCTTTGTTGGTTCATATAAATAACGACGCTGATGATCTGGCAGCCCGTCAGGCACCCATGCCGTGTGTTCGTCACCGCTTGCGGCGGCCATCAGACCCGCTAGGCGTTCGGCCACAGCCATCGCATGCGAATCACCCACAACAGCCATCGCCCGTTGGGGGTGTCCACTCTTGCTGGTCAAAGCCATCCAGTCAAGGCGCTGCCCAACCTCATTGGTTGTCATCTCTGGCACAATACTGCGAGCAGAAGCACTGTCGGCAAGACGATCAATCTCACTCGCCTCCGTCGCCAGACTGCCCGGCGCCTGCCCCAAACGCGTCAAATCCGCCACACTCTCCGCATGACCAACACGCCCATAAACCGATAGCCTCTCGCGATGTCGACTGAGCGCCACATAAACAGCATGACGATGCATCCGCCGATGCGCCAGAACAAACACAACATCCGCCGATAACCCTTGCGATTTATGAACCGTCGCCGCATACCCGTAATCAAGATACCCCCACTCCCGTGCGCTCAGCACCGTCCGCTCTTCATGCCCGTCAAAATGAAGAACCAGCCGATCATCATCTGTCGCCACAACCGTGCCAAAACTCGACTTTGGCACCCCATGAGCCGTCAGCGCCTCTGTCGCCATCACCCGATCACCCACCGCGAACAACCGATCCGTCACAGCACTCTGCAATGTCCCATCATGCTGTTTGAACATCCGTCTGATGGTGCCATAGTGACGTTCTGTTGTCAGGTCAAAACCCTGAAAAGCCGCATGAGATGCATCCTCAATCGTTCCAGCCGCGCGTAAGGCCTCTGCTTTCAGCCGATCGCGGATGTGATCATTTAACGCCGCAACATCCCGATTGGAATAGCCCAAGGCCATGCGGCTTTGACCTGGATGTGCCCCTTCTCCGGCGGCCACATAATCACGCGCCAAAGCGCCCACCGGATCCGCAAAGACGTCCGACGTCAGGTGAAGACACCCCGAAACGTCATAATAAGTCATCGCCTGCGCCACTTGATCCCCGCCTCGTGCCAACTGTTCTGTCGCCAACCTGTCAAAGATGTTATGCTGCCGCATGACATTATCCAGCACCACACGGCTCCCCGTGGCCCGCTCCGCCAGTGCCCACCCCGGAAGATCCGCCACAGGCTGCAGTTGATCAGGATCCCCCACCGTGATCAACTTGCCACCCAACGCCAACACCCGCGATTGAACCCGGCTCCATTGACCCGCACCCACCATCCCCGCTTCATCCATAATGAATACAAACGGTGTCTTGGGCACTTCTCCACGTACCCACCGCGCTTCCCACGTCGCCAGCGTTTGTGCTTGCACACCCTGAATCCCGCGTAACTCCGCCGTTGCTTTCCCCGATGGTGCGCCCGCCAACACAGGCACACCCCGCGCCCACCATTCAGAGGCCACAGCCCTCAGAGTGAAGGTTTTGCCGGTCCCCGCTTTTCCCGTAACCATCGTAAAACGCGTTGCGTCCAGCATCGCCTCCGCCGCCACACTTTGCACCGCATTCAGCGCATCAAGAGCTTTCGGGCGTAAAACCGCTCCCTCCCCCGGCGCAAACCGTTCCGCGGATAAACGCGCCGCACCCTCCCTAATCTGACGAAGATGCACCGCACGCGCGGTCGTGATATACTGCGAAGCACCGTCTAAAGTAGTTTGCGATAGTTTGATTAACTCAGGAGATTCAAGAATTTGGGTCACAAGTGACTTAATCTGTGAATTTGTTAAACCAAGGTTGGCTTTCTCACGCAACGCTTTCTGAATGCCAACCTTTGTAATAGCTGCATAATTGTACGACATCAGTGTGAGGATATGTTCAGGATTAGCTGAAAGGTATGCGCGATTAGCTCTTTGTAAAGTGACCTCATCTAAATTAACCTGAGGAAGAGACGCTACTGATTCAAGATCAATATCATCAATACCTAATTCAAGATTGTCAGAAGATCGTTCTGTAGAGTTAAGGTCAAGCACATTTGCGTTAAAATTTACTTGATCGACCTGACGTTTTGCTATTCGCAATGTCCTTAATGAATCAAAGCCATAATCCAATCCAGATCGCGGAAAATGCTCCCGCCGGGTAATAGCAGCTAATGTTCGTTCAATTTCTTCTACTGGCGTTGACACTACTAAAGCTAAGTTTTTGCGGGCGATTCCGATACCCGCAGTTAGAACTTCGCGATCCATATTATGATCAACCAATAAATGGACACTTTCATGCCGATGTCCTGCACTTGCGATCACAGTAGAAACAAAAGCATAATTCCATGCGGGTAATTCGCTTTCTTCTGATACAAATATATCACGCGAATTTTTTAAATTTTGTCCAGTAACAGTAAGTTTAAGTAAATCTCCCTTTTTATCAATGACTGTACCAATATCAGTGCTATTAATCTGCGTGGTTGACGTCGATTGCCCATCTGCGTTCATCACATAACCCGATCCGCTGAATTGAATACGGTCTTTTGGTTTTAAGCTTTCAAACTGCCTTTGTTTTGGACCATCGAATACGCATCTTTTGGGATCCGACGCATCCAATATCTCCCGAATGGCTGTCGTTAGTTTCTGCGCCTTATCGCGATTCCCGACTATCGCTAATTTATCCATACTTTCATCAGCAATGTAGGCTTTCGCAACATCGGAAATGGCATCATCAAGTGTTTCTGCAGCGGCGCACATTCCATTTCTGATAGCTTCCTGCAATCCGCTAAATGCATCACTTGAAGATTGACCTGCACCTAAGCAAGATCTGAGAGACTTTAGCTTAGGGGTTTCTGTGCCATGATGTTCATGAAGTATTAATATCGGTTTTTCGTCAAGAAATTGATCCTTGACACCCTGTAATTCCTGCAAACGTTCACTCAAACGATGAAAAATAGGGCCTGCTTTGGTCGGTCGTCTACTTGAATTAACCATCGCAATTAACCGTGATCCTTCGGCCTCAACACGTGCAAGGACAATATCGGAAATCTCCACACCAAGGTTATGTGCGTCATCAAGAATGACGATCTTTTGCGATTTAGTTTGAAGATCTCGAGGAATAGGCTGTGATAAATATGTCGTGAGTGTGATTGGCTTCACACCTTCGGCAATCAACGCTTGCTTGCCCGCTCTTGTTGGGCTAATGACAATGACTTGCTGCCCGCTATGTTCAATAGCTTGAGCTAACTGTGACGCTAATCGCGTTTTTCCTGATCCTGTGCCACCTTCAATAATCTCTAAATTATTTTGCAGGTGAATTTCTTGCTGCCCTCGATTACCCAAGATGATTTGAAACACCTTCTGCTGATCGCGATCTAGATGCGGTGCATAGTCGTTAAAGTTTATCACATATTTTGTTGATTGATTTTGGTGGACTGAAAGTGCAAGCTTCAAACCACGATCGACCGCTTTGATCTCTGCTGATAAATGAGTTTGAGTGGTATACACTCTTGGTTCCGTATGACCTGGTCGTCCTAATGCTCGCGGTAAATACACGAGGTCATTATGTGACATTGCTTCAACAAACAGTCGTACAAAAGTTTCAGGATCACGAACCTGTTGTGCGATGGCATTCGCGACTTCATCGGCCATAAACACGCCATGCCTTATGACAAGATCATCAATTACCTGCTTTGGATCGTACACATAATTGGCCGCGGTTCCAGCGTTGTTTTCGGCAAGAATCAGATCGTTATCTGCATAGTTGGCACTCAATAATCGAGCAACGCGTGATACGATTGACATTAAGTACCGATCATCAATCATCTTTCCTGTTTGAACCTGTTGTTTTGTTCCCATCCAATCACTGCGTGAAAGTACATCTTTTGTTCTAGGCACAGGTACCATGGAACTTACGCCCACAAGCGGCAGCTTATATACTGGTGTCCTATGACTAGAACCCAACCTAATCAGTTGTTTATAATGCTTAAAATCTTTTCGATAAGCATAAACCTGTACATCATTTCGATGTCGGGTAAGAGCAACATTTAATCCGTAACGATCCATTGAGCGATGCAGGAGGACAAACACATTATCGACCGTCATTCCTTGCGACTTATGTACCGTCGTCGCATAGCCATAGGTGAAGTGTGGGAAGGCTACAGGATCAATTTCGATATCATCCCCTGTCCCATCCATTCTAAGAGTTAGCAAAACCGGGTTAACATTTTTCACAGTGCCAAACGATGAACGTGGAAGATTTGCACTAGGAAACGGCATAGTCAACATGACGCGGTCACCAACACCAATGCGCACCCGTTGTTTAGTCCGTGTTTTTACTTTCATTCCATCAGAATCGACAGAGCGTTCAAAGACCTCTACCGGAAATTCCTGTCGTGTTGACGCATCAACAATGCCTTTTTTTATCGCTTCGGCTTGAATGGCACAATTGAGCTTTTCCACATCTTTATTTGTTGCTGCAATTGCAATCCGTGATGAAAATTCAGGAAAGCCGTCGTTATCATTACCTTTGTTCACAAAGTCCCGTGCAATTATTTCAATTGGGTTTTCCAGTCCTAGGGATAGTGATCCTTTATCTGAGTAATGTCTTATCGCTGCTTCAATGTTGGCCTTATCCCCTTTTGCTAATGCCATTGTTGCCGCTCGGTCTCTGGCATCAGATTGTCGCTGCACTATACCGATGACGGCAACCGTTCCACCGGTAAATCGCACTGCCTGCTCAGCCTCTTTCCAACCAGAAACTTCCATAATTGGTTGTAATTGTTCAGGATCACCAACAGCGATAAATTTACCACCCATTGCACCAATTTTTGATTGAATTCGTGCCCACTGACCACTACCGACCATAGCGGCTTCATCCATTATGAAGACAAAACTTTTTTCTTCCAATTGTGACTTTGGAACTTGACCACGTGCCCACCTGCTTTCCCATGCGGATAGCGTTGCAACCTCTACACCATCAAGTTTGGATAGTTCCTGTGTGGCTTTGCCGGATGGTGCACCAGCCAGAACTTCAACGCCGCGCTCCTGCCAGACCCGTGCGACTTCTGCCAAGGTGAATGTCTTTCCTGTCCCGGCATGACCAGTCACGAGCGTTAACCTTTGTGAGCTAAGCATTACTTCTGCAGCACGTATTTGATCTGGATTTAACTTTAATGATAACCATGGGCGCGCAACGCGTGCATTCTTTATCGCATTGGCGACAGCCTCAGAGCCCGCCCGCATATCAGTATCATTAAGATCTTTTTTAGATCCAATTGTCTCAGGTGCACAAGCTACTTTCAGGTCACAGCCTTGACCCAAATGATAAGCAAGCGCCTTTCGAAAGGCCATGCCTGCAGGACTAGTCGACGCATCACGATCCGGTGCTAGAATAACCTCACGGTTTGCTGGAATGGGTGCTGACTTCCAACCTGATACACCAAAAATAGCCCAAGTTTCATAACCAGTTGCTTGCCAAATTGAGAGTGCGCTTTCTGGACCTTCCGCAATCACCAAAGGACAATGCGGAGCACCATCTGAAATTGCAGAGAACCGCGCAATTGATCCTCTGATTTGACCGAAAGACGGCTTACGCACATCCGTATCTACTTTTGTGCCATCGCGATTAACAAGAATGCGCTGACCGCCCGTGACAACTCCATTTTTGTCATATGCCCATACAACGAGAGCATCATGTCTGGCTTCGATAAGACCGCATGACGATGTTGCAAATGATTGTCCGCTCATAAAGCTCAAGCCCTCGACAGGCACTTTATGTATCCCCCGTGATTGCAAATACGCAACTGCCGCACAATCAAGAACATGCATAGAATCTATCTCTACAACATCACCACTTCTGTTTATGTTATTTGCGATTACTTGAACTTCACTTACAAGTTCTTGACGGCGCTTTCGTTCCTGTTCTTCAATTACTTTTACTTCGGCTTCCCGTTGAACACGGCTTTTTTCTAACTGATTCACTTTGTGTTGATCAGGGCGTAAGTCCGATGTGCTGAGCCCGCAAAATTGTGCTGTCTGTTCCAACACTCTTGGAAAATCTTGTCGCGCTGATTCTAACCCTAGGAAATGTCGTCCCACTAAATCAAAGAGATCGCCGCCATGGGCTGCCGAATGATCCGACCAGAGACCGCGTTTTTCTCCATAAACTTGCATTGCTACAGCTCTATTTTCTTTTGCTCGCCATTCACGTTCCCGTCGATTCACGGGTGGTCCAAAAGCAATCTCGAATAGCGTTTCTGCACGCGCCCAAAGTGCTTCTCGCAATAGCGTTGCTGATGATGGTCGAACATTGCGATAACCTTGTGCCGCTGCCACGGCAGATATCCGCGGCAAGAGGTTATCGTGTTCAGTCAACTCATCCACTTGATGACTGGCATTTGAATAAGCTGAAATATCGACAAAAATCGGTCCAGTTCCAGACTCTAATGCATCTGGTATCGGCCCTTTTGAGACTTTTGAGGTGGTAGAATTTCTTTGATCGAATTGCGCTGATGATTCTGAGAATTCTTTACTGATCATACGAGAAGCTTCGGCTGTATTATTATCCTGGTTAATTTCTGTAACTAAATCTTGGGTTTTCCGAATGACCTGCTCATCAGCCTCCCAGGTTTTATTCAGTTCGCTTGCTTGTAATTTTACTGCATCACGCTCAATCTGTTGGATTAAATTTACTTTACCGACTGTTACATAATGCTGCTCAGGTTTATTTTTTCCAATGACCGGACGCAACGTATTTGAACGCATCGCCTTTTCGGTAAGTTCATTGAGTTCATTTATGTTATGCTTGAGCGAAAGACCGAGCCGTCTTGCAAATTCTGCTTTGACATCAGAACGAGAGAAGGTTGCAAATTCTGTCTGTGCGAGGACAAGAATATGTTCAGGATCTTCTCTGAGTGTTTCCTGATTCTTTTTGCGAACTTTATCGTATCGTTCACGATCTGACTGATAGTCACCCTTTCTTATGGCATGTGGCGTGGCACGGATGTTCCAATTTTCAGGTTTAATTTTAGGTTTAGCACCAAGTTCTATCTGTTGAAGTTCTATCTTTCGATGTCTGAAACGTTCATTAAATCCCAATTGTTCTAGTTTGAGGTTGGCATGCAATGCCCACTTTTCTCGTTGCCAACGGAGAAGAGATACGTGATTCCACTCTGCTGCCTTGTAGGCTTCCCAGAATGTCTCATTTGGTCTGCGGAGTGTTAATAATATATGCGCGTGCGGATTATTTTGTCTTGTATCATGTATGACAAAGTCAGCAATCATTTGATGTGATGAATAGACATCTTTGATATAGGCTTGCACAAGCGCGATTTGATGTTCTGTATCCAGCATTGTTGGTATGGCAATCGTCACGCTACGCGCCAAAGCTACGCTATATTTTCTGTGGTTTAATATATTTTCTGCATGATCTGCGGTCTGCCAGAGACGCTGTGATATATGTGCCCAGGCTTTACGCTCGAGCTTATGAGATGAGCATATTTCATTTTTACTTTCATATTCTTGTTGGATATCGGTATAGTTTTGATGAAAAGCTTGTTTTCCGCATTCATTGACAAGCCATGTTGGTGCATTGTCAGGCAGTATGATTTCCGAGTGTACAAGTTCAGCCTGTTTATGGCTATAATCTGCTGTGGGTGTTTGGCACCGGGTTTCCATTTTTGTGGCATGACGATAGGCCGCAGCTTCAAGCACAGTTGTACTGTGACCACGCGAAATGATTGAAACATTGTGGTATGGGCTGGGCATTTAAAAGTAATTTATTGCCCGAATTTCACTGCGGAAATTATCATTACTATAACCGTACAGTTTTTTCGAAGAGAACACAAGTTCTTTTTTTGTTTCTATTAAAAACTGTTTTGTTGTGGTTTTACTGGCTTAAATTAGGAGATTAGATGAAGAATTTCTTAAATGTTGATAAATTTAGTTATCAATTTTAATAAAATTAAGAAAAAATCGACCTTAGATTTATTCTTTAGTAAAGTTGTCGGAATTGGCGAAATTGCCAGAATCAGAGAAATTTAAAAATTGGCAATTTCGCCAAGAATAACAGCAATGAATTCTTTCGAACCGTATCAAAATGTTTGAACCAAATTTCATATTGCTCATAAAGAAGTAATAAAACTTGCAACTGATAATGATATATTCGTTTTAAGATGAACTACTTTACCGTATCATTGAAAGACTTACATATTTTTTGGCTATCCTTTCACCGAAATTTTTCCAGCGGAAGGGCAGCAATTCCCGCTAATTTTTTTTATTCAATTATTTCAATTGCTGACAAAAATCATTGAAAAAATTCTTCGGTGACTTTTAAGTTGAATATGTTAGAATGTTCGCAACAATCATAAAAAGCGAGCAGGTTCATGAAACAGTCCTTCCGAAAGTATCCATCAATGCCAGGGTTGCTCAAGAGTGTGGGCACCTCCTTTGCCGCGCTTCC
>JAPORV010000404.1 GCA_026710055.1 Aestuariivita sp. | reverse complement strand
AGGGACAAAACGCCATGCCAAGGGTCATACAGTAAGTTGGCATGGCACTAAACTCCCTATTGATGCGGCAGACGGGGGCCATTTCCCCTTGGGGATACGAACCTCGGCCGAGGGAATACCCCGAGCCGGTGGCGGGAATGCCGCTTCCTGTTCCATCAGGTTTGTCGCGCCATTGATCCTCCCATTTGCATGACCGATGTGCTGGACGATTGGTCAGCTATCTTGGCGAGAATGGCTGAGCCGAATCGGAAGCGCAGATTGAACGATACGGATGGATGAACTCTGCGAGCAAAACGCAGCCTAAATCAAGTTAACGCTTACGGGTCGTCATCTCCGGGTTTGGGGTGCGGCAAAAGTTGCGTGTCATTTGTTTTTCGGTATTTTCGCTCTGACTGTTGATCAGTTATTCAGACTGCGCACCTGACAGCCCCTTTCATTCTGTCTTTGGCGTCGAGGCATATGCCGTCGACGGGTTCTGCTTGCGCGAATGTTCGTACTCTGTCGACTATGGTGATGATTTGAGCTGATTTTGTCGAATCAATCCGCTTCTGAGGGCTTGCATTCATTGAGCGATTGCTTAGGTCACACATGATCCTATTTTTCGCCATCACAATCAAAAAAAATCCATCGCAGACTTTTGCAAGTGGCTCTAACGAGTTATTTATCAAATCGATAGTGTCTATTAGAAACCCCTATTTTTGAAAATGTTAAATTTCAAATTTTGATTTGGAAAATTTATCTGATGTCAATGAATTGTTTGACTGGCATGGTACTGACTTTACTTTGACAGCGCAGTTATTCCTCAAAATCCTGAATGTTCTTATCGCTTGAGCGGAGATTATTCACAAACGCTTGGATAAACACGTTCCTAACGACACCACGTTAATATCTCCATTGAGTCCGCGTTATCTTTCGCAATGGGTAGTTCTGAATGGTTGTTGTTAAATGTTAATGAATCATTTTGAAAGAATTTGACAGTAGAATTTTTTGCTTCAATGAAGGCCCATTAATATAATCGCGGAGATAGCCGTCTGATTCCGAATGCCAAGTAGACTTTACAAGATGTTAATAAACACATTAACAAATTCCAATGGCTACTAATTTGAGGTTCTAAACAGCTATAAAACTCAAACAGAGGAAATTTGGATTGATGAATATTGAATGCATGCCGAAAGAATTCGAGGACTTACCAGGCCCGGCAGGGTTGCCTGTTATTGGTCATTTGCATCGTATTCGATTAAACAAGCTGCATTTAGTTTTGGAAGAGTGGGCGGAGCAGTATGGTTCAATTTTTCAGATTCGTATCGGCAGAAATCGCGTTGCTATTATTTCTGACCGTCCGACAATTCAAGAAATACTGCGCGAGCGACCAGCCATATATCGACGTACGTCAATATTGGAATCAGTAGCAAATGAAATTAATTTAAATGGAGTTTTTACAGCTGAAGATGAAGCGTGGCACCGACAACGAAAGTTTGTGACCACGGCATTTGATCGTCAGAACTTTAGAGCATTTTTTCCAAAATTAATGTTAATTCTAAATAGGTTAAAGAAAAGGTGGGATAAGGCAGCAGATGCGAATGAAGAAATAGATCTTTGTCATGATTTGATGCTGTTTACCGTTGACGCCACGATGCGGTTTGCTTTTGGAATTGAAGCCAACACACTTGAAACATCCGGGCCAATTATTCAGCAACATCTCGATAAAGTTTTTCCTATGGTTCATCGGCGGATGAATGCTCCATTTCCATGGTGGCGTTATATTCGCCTGCCCTCAGATAGAGCTTTAGAGAAGTCACTAGCGGTTATCGAAAAGGAAATATTTCAAATTATAAGTGCAACCCGCGAAAGATTGAATGCGGACTCCCGCCTTCGCAAGTCACCGGAAAATTTTTTGGAAGCGATTCTTGTTGCGGCCGATACGGAAGAATCAGGAATTTCAGATGCCGAGATATTTGCTAATGTTGGTACATTGTTACTTGCTGGAGAAGATACGACTGCAAATAGTATTGCTTGGAGTATATATCATTTTCTAAAATATCCGGTTTTTTTCAAACAGGCACAGCAGGAAGTTGATGGAATTTTGTCGCTAGACTTAGTATTGGCGAATATTGAACAAACAACCACGCTTCCGATCATTGATGCAGTTTGTAATGAGACCATGCGACATAAACCAGTTGCCCCCATTTTAATTGTTCAAGCAAAGCAGGGTGTTGAGATTCATGGGTATAAGATATCAGAAGGCACGACGTTGATTCTCCTAACGCGTCATATGGCGATGCAAGAAGTTAATTTTGGAGATGCAAAGTCTTTTGATCCAACACGTTGGCTTACGCTAAAGCGCGAGCAGAAATTGCCTCACGATCGGCGATCTTTCGCCCCATTTGGTAGCGGGCCACGAATATGTCCTGGACGAAATTTGGCGTTATTACAAATTAGAGTAGTGCTTGCAATGCTTTGTAGAAACTATGATTTAGAAACTGTGAGAAGCCTTAATGATGTGGCTGAGGAACTGGCATTTACAATGCTCCCCTTGAATTTGCCAATAAAATTAAGGCGCAGGTCGGTATCAATGAGTTAAAGAAGTGTTTTGATGGGCACAATTATAAAATCAGGTATGTTATATTCAAATGAGCAAAAAAATCTTAAAACACCGTGTCGTCGACATTCTAAAAAGTAAGACTTCAACTTTCCGTATTTGAAAATATTTTTCAACGTGTTGACCTAACCGAAATATGTCGGTGGCTTTTCTTCAATTTGTCGAAGATTAGCTCATTCGATGAAAATTTTATAAATATTAAGAAATTGTACTAAATATCGGAAATCTTCACCAGAACAAACGCATCAGAAAAGTACATTTTTTCAACAGTTTACTAGCGAATTTAGGGTCTTTTTAACAAACACTAACTAACTAAACAACTACCTGCTAGCGCCGGTAGGATTAGAGTGATTTTTCAGGCACTGAAGTACGATGTTCTCTATCATTGCGCCACATGTGGCTGAAAAAATCCCTGCCCCAGAGGCCATGGTCACCCCACTTTTGCGTTTACCGAGAATGATTTATACTCTTCTTACAGAGAGATGCACGGCTTGTGAGGTGCCACTGCACAACAGCCATGTCTTATCACCAGAGTGTCACCTCCTTCACTCAGTCAAACATTGAGTTGAGGTAAAACGCCGTCCCCTGGTGCGGGTGTGGTTCTCATATGGTGTGAGAGTATTCTACCGCATTCCCAACAAAAGCAAATAGCAGCGGCGAAAAAGGCCGAATAGGGAAAAATGCCGATCAATCGGACGAATTTTCGCGAAATCAGGCGAATCTTGCGTGATGAGCAAGATTCGACAAATAATGATCGTGTCATATCAATGGTTTACAAAATTCGCCCTACACCATAAGAGAATCACACCCCCTAGTGCACTTCACAGTTGAAACGGGCTGAGTATTACTCATATCATAAATTTTTCGCTGAGTTGAAGACAAATGTCAAAGGTCTTTTGTATTGCTTGCTCATAGTGCTTTCTTTCTGATTTGATCGCGGGGCGAGCGGAAATGATCTGATATACGTCTGTACGATCAGTGTAAACATAAATAGCAATGACAACAAACCGTTGATCACATCATTGCTAATTTCGTATATCTCCATATTCAAGATGGTCATTGACACGGTCCAAAGTAAATCTTTCTAAATTTTTTTAGCATCCTCGAAACTAAATCCGTGCCTCGCGATGCTTTGCTGATTATTGCTGTCGTTTTACTTAAACTTATAACATGAGACCGTTGAATTAGTCTTGTCGTTTAGCATCATCGTGTAGTGTGGTAGCGTGGATGATTGATTCTGTTGAATTTGTTCGAACCAAAAATCGCATAGATGTGGGCAAATTTTCCGTCAATACACCCAAAAGCTGGTTCTCACGTTGTAAGCCAACAGTATCTGTTTATCGACAATAAGGTATTTAATGTATCGATTCCTGCTTTTTGCGGTTATGGCTGGTGCGCAGAAATTGTTGCGTTTGTGGTTTAAAATAGTGTAGCAGACGGTTTGACATCTTAGCAGCAAAAGCGAGAGATATGCGTATGGAGAAAAGAAGGACATAGACCCGTTAATTCAATATTGTTGGGATCGTAATCGTGATCTTAAAATTCAATTTTTCATAGGTTTTTGTAGAACAGTTAAAAGCGGTAATTGCAATTCGGAAACTGGCAGAGTATAGCGGTTTAAAGATACGTAATGTAGAGTAAATTAATGAATTGGATTACTAATTATGTCCGACCACGCATCAATTCGATCTTCTCACGACGCGAGACTCCAGAGAATCTTTGGCGCAAATGTGAAGGTTGCGGCACAATGCTTTTTCATCGGGAACTATCCGACAATCTAAATGTTTGTTCAAATTGCGGTCATCATATGTCGATTTCACCTAGGGCTCGGTTTACGGCCTTTTTTGATGGCGGAACATTTAATGAGATAGCAATACCTGAACCGAAGATCGACCCGTTAGGCTTTCGTGATCAAATTAAGTATCCCGAGCGTCTGAGAGCAGCTCAGAAAGTAACAGGTGAGAAGGAAGCTATGCTTGTCGTATCAGGCGAAATAGGGCGTACACCAATCATTGCAGCTGCTCAAGACTTTTCATTTATGGGCGGTTCAATGGGAATGTTCGTCGGAAATGCGATTTTAACGGCCTCAGATGAAGCGGTTAGGCAGAAAAAACCACTTATTCTGTTTGCAGCCGCAGGTGGAGCGCGTATGCAAGAAGGTATTTTGAGTTTAATGCAACTGCCGCGAACGACAATTGCAGTTCAGCGTATTAAGGAAGCAGGTTTACCTTACATCGTTATTTTGACGCATCCGACAACCGGTGGCGTGACAGCCTCATACGCAATGCTGGGCGATATTCAAATTGCAGAGCCTAACGCGTTGATTTGTTTTGCTGGCCCACGAGTTATCGAACAAACGATAGGCGAAAAGCTCCCAGAGGGATTTCAACGTGCGGAATTTTTATTGGAGCACGGTATGCTGGATCGTGTGGTTCCCAGACAAAAAATGCGCGATGAACTTATTGTCATAATACGTCTCCTCCTTGGATTACCGCCAGCAATAAAGGGTGATTTACCAAGTCCAAGTAGGAAACAGGATACGCATCTTCACCCTACAACGACATAAATCTGGATTGCGTTAACTACATGACAGCCGCTACATCGGATGTTTTTCTAACGCGAATGATGGCGTTACACCCTAAAGTCATTGATTTAACCCTTGAGCGGGTTTGGCGATTGCTTGAACGCACAGGAAATCCGCAGAATAAATTGCCGCCAGTTATTCATATTGCGGGAACAAATGGCAAAGGATCGACACTTGCGATGATCCGTGCTGGCTTGGAAGCTAATGGCAGAGTCTGTCACGCATTTACATCGCCGCATTTAGTCCGATTTCACGAACGAATTCGAATTGCAGGTCAGTTAATTGACGAAACTGAATTATCTTCATTGTTGGAAGAGTGTTATTCTGTAAACGATAGTGAGCCAATTACATATTTTGAAATTACAACTTGTGCAGCCTTGTTAGCTTTTGCACGTCGAAAGGCAGATTACTGTCTGCTGGAAGTTGGTATGGGTGGACGTTTGGACGCAACGAATGTCATTGACAAACCAGCAATCACCGTGATCACACCGATTTCGATTGATCATGAAGCATTTCTTGGCAACACGGTTTCTCAAATTGCCTATGAAAAAGCGGGAATTATTAAGCAAGGAGTCCCCTGCATTGTGAGTTCTCAACCGCAAGAAGCATACGCCGTTATTTCGAAGCAGGCGCAAAAAGCAGAAGCGCCAGTATTGGCATATGGTCATCATTGGACGGTAACAGAAAAACCTAATGGATTGGTTTTTGAAGATGATCACGGCAGATTGGATTTGCCTCAACCAAGCCTTCTTGGATCACATCAGATACAAAACGCTGGTGCGGCAATTGCTGCGTTGACAGCACTTGGTTTTAATGAAAATGAGTGCAGCTCAGCGATGACAAAAGTTCAATGGCCAGCTCGAATGCAAAGATTAAAGTCCGGGCCTCTCGTAAAGTTGTCAGGCGATGCGGAAGTTTGGTTAGATGGCGGGCATAATCCTGCTGCGAGCAAGGCGTTGGCACAGTTACTGAAAAAACTTCCGTGGCGACCAGCGCATCTAATCTGCGGAATGCTTAATTCAAGAGATATTAAGGATTTTCTTGAGCCTTTCACATTAATCATTGATAGCTTAACAGGTGTGACTATCCCTGGAATGATAAATTCTTACCTTTGTGAGGATATAGCGCGTTCCGGCAGTGAACTTGGGATAAAGAGCCGAACCGCAGAGACCGTTCAAAAAGCATTAGAAAATATCCTTCGGAAAGAACCACAGTCACGTGTGTTGATTTGTGGGTCACTCCATCTCTCAGGAGCGGTGTTGAGTGAAAACGGCTAAGGTACTGATTGTCCCCAATCCACAGCTTGCATCTCTCGCAATCGGGAAGAAGTTCTTTCGAATTCAAAAGTTCCTTCGCCTTCAACGTAGAGCATTTCTGGTTGCGCATCTGCGGAGCAAATGAGGCGTACATGCGCTTCATAAAGTGCATCAATGAGTATGACGAATCGTTTCGCTTCATTAAAATTTGACCGCGATAGTTGAGGGATATCTTCAAGAATGAGAACCCGAATGACTTCGGCGATTGCAAGATAATCAGCGGCTCCAAGTGGACTACCACAAAGTTCATAAAAGGTTGCGCGAGCAACACCATTACTGAAAGATGGTAACACAACTTGCCTTCCTTTAACGTGGAGAATTAATTCCTCTGATGCTCCTCTTGATAGATCCGACCATACAGAGGCGATTTCAGCACGAGCGTCAGATCCTATTGGTGTAAAGTAAACACGACTATTTTTTAGTCTATTTTGACGATAATCAGTTTTTCCCGGTAGTTCCCAAACAACCATTCGTTCTTTAATCAGGTTAATAAATGGAAGAAATAATTGTCTATTAAGACCATTTAGATAAAGATTTTCAGGATACCGATTTGAAGTTGTGATTGTTGTTACACCGGATGAAAATAAGGCCTCAAATAACCGCCCGACAATCATTGCATCTGTAATGTCAGAAATTTGCATTTCATCTAACGCCAACAAACGAGTATTCTTTGCAATATCAGCAGCGACTGGCGAAATAGCATCGTCAACACCTTCTTGGCGAGCAATATAGATAGCGTTATGAACTTCTTGCATAAATGCATGAAAGTGAATGCGTTTATGAGACAGGTTATCAATTGACTCGATGAACAAGTCCATCAGCATGGATTTTCCCCGTCCAACCCCGCCCCAAATGTAAAGACCTTTTGTAGTAGTACTCTTTGATCTTTTAAAAAATCCTGTTTTGATGGGGTTAGCTAATTCGGTTGCTATGCGGGTGAATTCTGGCAGAATGAGTTCTTGCACAGGGTCTCGTTGCAAGACACCACTTTCAATTTGTTTGTGATATAGTTCAGAAACAGAAGACATTAAAATGAGTTTATTATTGAATCTAAAAAAAATTATAGCCTAGCAAATTAAAAAATTCGCAAATTCTTATATTGTCATTGCAAAAAATAAAGTGATGCTTTGAGAATCACTAGGATATCGTCTTTTTTTGTTAGTTTGGAGTCATCAGATGGAAAAAAAAGCACCGCTATTCACGCCAGTTTTGATTGTTGGTTGTATCATAATTTTGGTGAGTTTTGCCGTGCGCGCTTCTTTCGGAGTATTTCAAATTCCTATTGCAGATGATCTTGATTGGCTGCGGACAGAATTTTCTTTGGCAATCGCTATGCAGAATCTTGCATGGGGAATTGGTCAGCCAATTTTTGGTGCAATTGCTGAAAAAATGGGAGATCGAAAAGCAATCTTTTTAGGCGCCATCATTTATGCCGCAGGGTTGGTTTTAACAGCAATGTCTTCAGCGCCAATAGCACACCAATTATATGCTTGGTTTATTGGTTTCGGTGTTGCTGGTACTGGCTTTGGCGTTATCTTAGCTGTTGTGGGTCGTGCCGCGAGCGAAGAGAACCGATCCATGGCATTAGCTATTGCAACAGCCGCTGGTAGTGCGGGACAAGTGTTTGGAGCACCATTGGCCGAGTGGATGTTGACATTTATGTCGTGGCAAGTTGTTTTTGTCTGGTTCGCTATCAGCATCCTTGCTCTCATCGTCACATTGCCCATTATTCACTCGCCTACGATGGCTACTACAAAAGAATTAGAGGAAGATCTTAGCAAAGTATTGATCAGAGCTTTTCGGGATCCAAGCTATGCCCTAATTTTTATAGGGTTCTTTAGTTGTGGATATCAACTGGCATTTATTACTGCTCATTTTCCGGCACTCGTGACTGAAATGTGCGGACCAATTCAGCCTGGGAGTGTAATTTATTCAATTGGAATAACCACGACGTCGACTCTTGGTGCAATTGCGATTGCACTTATCGGGCTTGCAAATATCGTAGGAACTCTTGCTGCCGGATGGGCAGGAAAATTTTATTCCAAAAAATATATTCTAGCGGGAATTTACTCTGCTCGTACGGTTGTTACGGCATTATTCTTTTTATTCCCGATTACACCATTATCTGTTATTTGGTTTTCAATTGGAATGGGCGCATTATGGTTAGCAACGGTGCCGTTGACCAGTGGACTAGTTGCTTACATTTACGGATTTCGTTACATGGGAACGTTATTTGGGATTGTCTTTTTTAGTCATCAGTTAGGCTCGTTTGTCGGAGTTTGGTTGGGAGGCAGAATGTATGACATTTACGGCGATTACACAGTTGTTTGGTGGGTTGGGGTTGCAATTGGTGCTTTTAGTGCCATTGTTCATTTGCCGATTCGAGAGGCTCCCATTAAAGATCAAAGATTAGCTACTTAACCGCAGTATTCTGCGGTTGCAGAAAATCTTTCAGAATTTCTGAAATTTGCGGGCTATGGGTATAAGGAATTCCGTGTCCGGCGTTTTGAATGAGTGCAATATGTGTATTGGCATTCCATTCATTAAGCTGTTGCCTAACAGATGGTGGAATAATTTCGTCAGTTTCACCCAGAATGACAAGCGTGGGTATTTGGAATTGGGAAATAAGTTTGTGGTCTGTGTCTTGGGTTTCTCTCGCAATTCCTCTTAAACTAGATAAAACAGCGGGGCAAAATCCTTTATAGTCTAATTCTTGTTGTTGGCGATCTACAATGTTTGGCACTGAGCTAGAAAATGAGCGCTCGGTTTCGGTGTTACGCCGGTGTAGCCAGCGATAGATACTTCTTGCAAACCAATCTCCTAATCCAAGAGTGAGCATTATACGCCGAATGAATTGCATTCCTTCAATTTTAATGCCAGCGGGTGCGATAAGTATGAGCTGTTGAACATCGCATGATCGTGCCGAGGCGAATGCCGTTGCAATAGCGCCACCTAGCGAAAACCCAAAGACTGTAATGTCTTTGTTTACATCTTGCGATTCCAATAGTTCGTTGAGTTGTCGTAGAAAGAATGTTCGGTTTTGAAGATCTTTGGGACGATCCGAAAACCCACGACCGTATAGGTCATAAATAAGGACACGATATCCTAATTTTATTAAATCTTGAATAAGCCCATTCCAAACAAAGGCTGGCGTTGTTAAACCATGAATACAGACAATAACGGGAGCATCTGATGGGCCAAACCATTCGTAGTGCGTCATTCCGTTGGTGAGTTTAACAAATTGTCCCGGTGCCTTTTTTCGTGCCATATCATTCATTGTTTTGAGTTTGTTTTCCCGCCAGAATGGGATAACAATGACAATTGAGAGTAGCAATAAACAAACCAAAGCAATCAATTCTTGATTCTCCAGCGATCCCAAATGTATTTTGCTGTTATCAAATCCAAATGAGCACCTCCACCATTCTTGAAGACTGTGATGGTTTCAGGTGTACTTCGCTTGAAGCGGTCAAGTGAATAAAAGTCCGCAATTATGTCAGACTTCGAGATTGCGCCCGTCTTTAGAGGTGATTCGATCTCTCCGATATGTCCAATTGTTGTATCAAAGCTGTCAACGTAAATTTGCCCACGCTGCAGCGCAAGGTCATCTGTTTCACGCATGTCAAGACGATAGGCACCGATTAAGTTGAGATGCTGTCCTGGTCTCAGCCAATCACCTTTGACAATGGATTCAGATGTCATTGTTGCCGTGAGAATGATGTCGGCCTTACGTACAGAAGTTTTTAAGTCGGTCGTTATATTAACGTTAGGATATTTCGTGATGAGGCGTTCTGCACTGTCTGAGGTTCTATTCCAAACAATTATTTTCGCATCAGGAAAACCGACACCAAAAGCTTCAATTAATGACTTTCCAACGGTACCGGCTCCGATAATTAATATTATTTTTGCGTCTTTTCTTGCGAGATTAAGTGCTGCCAGCAAACTATCGCTTGCAGTTTTGAACTTAGTGATGGCGTGAAAGTCAATTAATGCTTCCAAAGTTCCGCTTTTGTCACAAAACAAATTGACGGCACCGTTAATTACGGGCGATCCTTTAGCGCTATTTTGGGGAAAAACTGTTGCTGACTTGGTTACCAAGCCTATTCCATCGATCCAAGCGGAGCGTACAAGAAAAGTATCTTCATTTCGATAAAGAAAGGTATCGCCAATTTTTGCTTTTGGAAATTTATGACCTTCCTTTAGTGCTTCTGTCAATTCGTTCCAGTCAATCACTGCTTCGGCTTCAGAAAAGGAAATAAAAGGGGCACTCATTTCGCTTCCTCTGGTGTGAGTAAGCGTTCCTTAACAAGGCGATCACCCCAGCCTTGAGGTCCATCAAAAAGGTGGGTAAGCCATCCTCGAGAATTGGCCATATCTACATTTTCTTGGCGATCATCGGTGTAGAGCAGGGAATTAGGTTGTGTGCCGCTATCTTTTTCCAGTATTTGATAGATGTGCGCATTAGGTTTTGTAATGCGAAGATATCCTGAAATATAATTCTGATTGAAATCTTGAAGAAATGAATAACGTTGCACAGCAAGTTGGTAGGGTTGAATTCCGAAATTCGTTAAGCTGAAGATAGGTATTTGTTTTGCTTGCAAGGCCTTCATTAAACGTACTGAATGTTCAATAGCTGGTCCAGCAATATCAAGCCAACAGTCATGCCACATTTGAATTTCTGATTGCCATTTTGGATAATCTCTTGCTGTTTTGTAGACTGTTTGTTTAAAGTCTTGACCTGAGTCTATTTTATCGTTCATTGCGTGTAGATCAACTTGAGAGAAAAGTTTTTTTCGTTGATCTATTCCGATTGCCTGATCGTAGAAACGTTCCGGTTGCCATTCAATAAGGACATTTCCAATATCAAGTACAATGACTTTTTGAGGCATTTTTTCTTTCTTGTTTTGGCTGAGGAAACGCTTCTACTGCTTTCTTTGCAGGGATTATTTAATTATTGATGCGGATTTCCAGAGCGATAATTCTGAATTAATCAGTATTTTTTCTTATTTACATTTAGCCTGTGATGAACAGTTCTTGTCAATCATTTATATGACAAAGATCACATACGTCTTAATGTTACAGTATAGTCATATTGTGTTGAAAGTATAGACGTCGATTTTTTTGGGGAATTATATATATCTTATACCATTCGCACGCTCGTTAAAAATGAAGGGTACAAAATCACCAATTTCACAATTTCGGTTTTGATTTTATAAACTACCATTTTTGATAGTTTTTGCCAGCTGTGGTCGCTATGTCGTTTGGCGAATTCGTTAACATAGTGTCTGTTAAAAAAATCCCTAAATTCCTTAGTAAAATGTTGAAAACAAGTACTTTTCTGATGCGTTTGTTCTAGCGAAGATTTCCGATATTTGGTACAATTTTTTAATATCTTACATGATTTCCATTGAATCAGCCAAGCTTCGCTAAATTAAAGAAAAGGCATTCACATATTTCGGTTAAGTCAACACGTTGAAAAATATACTTTTATGCACGGTAAAC
>JAPORV010000308.1 GCA_026710055.1 Aestuariivita sp. | reverse complement strand
TCTTTGGGTGAGGCCGTGTTGTTGATTGCACGACTGGGAGGGTATCTTAACCGCAAGAATGAAGCCCCACCTGGTCATCAAGTGGTATGGAACGGGTATTTTCGGTTGAGCATGGGGGCTCAAACGCTGGAGCGGTCGATTCGTCAGGGTGACTTGAGTGCGCAGAAAAAGCTACTTGTTAGTAAAAAAATGGCCAATGGGCAGACGGCACCTGCGATGTATTGAGATCGAGTGTAATCTCTCAAATCAACAGCTGCAGGAGATCTGGAAAGATGCAGGGCTTGAGAAAGCGACCTACCAACAAACACTAAAGTACAAGACGATCCTTGGTCTTGATGCCCTGCTCAACACGCTGGAAACCATGAACGAGACAGACGCCGCCATCCGTGCCAAGATACTTCGGGAGGCTTTTTGTGATCTTTACGAATATCGGAAATCAAGTGCTTTTGAAACTTCATATGTGTGGAGCTACCACACTGAGAAGAAGAAAGCACAGTTTGAGGCCCATTTTGTCCGCACGCTCCGTCGCCGCCAATGGATTCCGAATTCCCTGGATCACTTGAGTACTCCAGAAGAAGTTATTTTCGAAACCATCGGCTGGCAGCCACACCATGATTTAGAATCCAAGATCGGCTTTCGGCGAACTGAGTATGTGCAATTGGCCCAAAAGATGGGATTCACCCCAGATTTACTGTATGAACTTCGTAAGTTCGGCATTAAAAATATCCCTACTTTACGTAAAGGATTAAAGGTTCGAACCGAAAACAAACCAAAGGTTGGAGACACGCGATCAACCATGAACTATGGAATAAACGAACTAGGCACTATTCAAGGCCACTCCCATCATTCCCTTAACTATGATGGACACCAACAATCGAGCCGCACGACTTTTGGTCAATTCATCTCATACATCCGCGTCAAGCCTGACAAACAAGATACGGATCCTGATCATCTCGAATATGAAGACAAAATGTGGCTGGAGGATCAGGCTATCCATCTCATTCTAAAGTGCGAGTCAGGATGGCAGCGGACCCCGCCTAACAACCCCGAGTTCGATTTGTATCGTGGGCCAACTCTACATACAGTGACAGATTGGTGTAAAGTCGAACCGATGACTAGAACATTTACAGACCGTCCGGTGGCGATTTCACAAGCGCAGTTTAAATGGGCGTGGAAAAAAGGTAAAAATTTTTGGTTGTATGTCGTCGAGAAAGCGGAAACGGATACACCCAAAATTGTTCGGATTCAGAATCTGGCCCACCGTGCAAGGAATTTCACATTTGATGAAGGCGAGCGGAACGCGGACAGCGATGACTAAAGAACGAAAACTTGATGAAGATACAATTTCGAAAAACTGCTGTAGTCTTATTTTATCAGTCAAACCAATCTATGCTGATGCCATTCTCAACAAACAAAAAACCGTTGAACTCCGTAAGCAATTTGCAAACAATACCTCAAACGAAACGAGAATTTATATTTATTCAACTTCTCCAATCAAAGCGATAGTTGGTTTTACTTATATTCAACAACTATGGACGCTTTCTATCAAAGATATCTGGAATAAATTCGAAGAAAAGGCTTTTATATCCAAAGAACAATTTGACAAATATTTCTTAGGAAAAAGTTATGGAACGGCATTGGTCTTAGGCAATGTGAAGACATTTTCCAAAGTTATTCCTCTAGAAATACTTCGAAAAAAATTCGCGTTCACCCCACCTCAATCCTTTCAATATACGAAAAAACCTTTATGTAAGTTACTTCAAAAATTACCTTTTGAATAATTCCAATCAACCTATTTGAAATATATTCATTTATTTTTCCAACGGCAATATGTCGTAATTAATAATCTCATTTGACTAAATTCAGCGATACTGACCTCACAACGAAAGTTAAAGAAATGTAACAGAAAAACCTGTTATATCAATTTCTTCGAGGCTTTAAATAAGTACCACTTATACAATAAATTATTCATCCAGTAGTAGGAAGCCTAAAATTAAACAAGTTCGGGATCAGTCATTATTTCAACAACTGATGGTCCCGTTGCTGTCAACGCTCGTTCAATAGCACCCTCAATTTCCTCAGTTTTTGTAACTTTTTCACCATTTCCACCACATAATCGCGCAAACGTCGCAAACGACGGATTAACCAAATCCGTCTCCCATACTGGCCATTCGCCTGCCCTTTGCTCTTTTGAAATCTTTCCAAGTTCACTGTTGTGTAAAAGAATATGCGTAATATCCATCCCGTATTTTACAGCAGTTGTGAATTCCATCGCATACTGACCAAAACCACCATCGCCAGAAATTGAAATAATCTTTCGTCCCTTAAGTGCATCAATGTCTTGAGTGGCTGCCCAAGCACCAAGAGCCGCCGGAAAACCAAAACCTATTGATCCAAGATAACCCGACATCAAAACGCGTTGAGTACCTTTTGTTTCAAAATAACGACCAAACGAATACGTATTATTCCCAACATCTACAGCAAAAATCGCATCATCAGGTACTAATTTTGACAGACTTTGAAAAATTGAAACAGAATGTATACCCTTCCCGCGATTTTCCACTAATCGTTGACTTTTTTCCTCTCGCCAAATTTTCCAACGGCCCTTTAACTCTTCAAGCTGACTATTCGTTTGCAGATTACAACCTGTATCCATCATCATAGCTTCACAAAATGCCCCAATATCACCCCAAATTGGTAATTCAACGGGATGAAACTTAGCCAGCTGCATTCTCTCGTGATCAACTTGAATGATTGGTTTAGACCGCTCAATCCCAGTATGATTCGAAAAACTCGTTCCAAGACAAATGATGAGGTCAGTCTCATTCATAAACCAACTTGCGATTGGTGTTCCTGACCGGCCAAGGACACCAGCCGCATTTGGATGATTATCTGGAATAATTCCCTTTGCTTTAAAAGTCGTCAAAACAGGCATACTAGTCGATTCAGCAAAAGCAATTATTTGATCTCTGCTTTGATACGCTCCGTGACCAAGAACAAGAATAGGGCGTTTTGCGTTATTCAATAAATTCTTTGAAGTAAGAATATCCTTTTTGCTTGGAGAAACCGGCACTGCTGCTAAACGACCATTTGGAGTTGCAGCAACTTGTTGCGATGGTATGGTTTGGGTATCATCCGGGAATATCAAGTGCGCAACATCCTGTTCAACAATAGCAGATTTACAAGCAAGAGAGGCAAGCTCAGCGTGATTTGACGAATTCAGCACCGTTTGCGAAAATGCCGAAACCGCCTGAAATGCTGAAGCTAAGTCAATATCTTGAAAGGCTCCCGGCCCAAAAACCTGTGTTTGAACTTGTCCTGTTAGTGCCAAAAGCGGTGCACGATCAACTTTTGCATCCCATAAACCAGTCAATAAATTTGTCGCACCTGGACCAGCAATTGTCAGACAAGCTGCTGGTTTGCCTGTTAATTTTCCATATGCAGACGCTGCAAATGCTGCAGCTCCTTCATGGCGAATACCAATAAAGCGCATGTCTCCATGACCGACTGCCAATCGAATAGCCTCAGACAAACCAAGATTGGAATGACCCACCATTCCAAATACCGACTTAACGCCCCAATTTACCAAAGTTTCAACGATTGTATCAGATACTGTGCGATCTCTTTTGGGTTCCTGTTCAAGACCAACAAAAATTTCATTGCCACGCACATCAACAGGAAACATTTGCTGGCCTGTATCTTCATGACCACCTGGCGGTTTGCCGGTTAATGGATCAAAATCCCACCCATGCCATGGACACCGAATCCAGCATTTTCCTTCAATGCCTTCTTCAATCGAACCTTCTCCCAGTGGACCTTTCTGGTGCGGACAACGGTTATCCATCGCAGCCCATTGTCCATCAAAGTGAACAAGACACAATGATGTCGTACGCGCTGTAACCGTCTTTATGCGACCCTCTGGTAATTCATCAACATGCCCAACGGAGATCCATTCTAATTCTTGATTAAGCATTTTTGTTCCCCGCTACATTCGATAAACGACAAAAAGCGGCCTTCGTATTTGTAACATGGCTTCTTATCAATATCATTCTAATTTATTCGTGATACTCACGGCCCTCAAGGACAGGAATTCCTGTTTCACATGAGATCGCAATCCACCAAGTCAATCTATAAAGCCTCACAATTAGAAACGGCAAACCCTATGTCTATGGCATGATTGTCGTCATAATCTCTATTTACGATATCCAAATTAGGCAGTCAATCACCTTACATCTACTTCCCGAAGGACGAAGTTAATGACGTGTTCAATAATCAAACCATCGCCTTATTTACTATTCCAATTAAATTGAACAGTTACCAACTCATTAATGTGTCATTAAATGTGATGCGTAAATGAATCGAAACAAAATTTAATCAAATAACAAATTGTTCACTCATTGACTCAACCAAAAATGGTTACTCAAGTGGAAACTTTCTCGGAAAATAAATTCTATTATACGTCAAGCGTATTGTCTTTTTCCCACAAGCTAAAATGAGAAACATACGAATGCCATTCTTTGTGTTTCATTTTGAGGAAGGCTTGAGAAAACTCTTCGCCCATTATCTCTTTAAGTGCTTTGTCTTTGTCATACTCTCGAAGTGCGTCAAGTAAATTCAATGGTAGCTTAGATGCTCCGCGTATCTTATGACCCTCGGAATACATATCAATATCCCAACGCTTTCCGGGATCTGATTGATTTTCAAATCCTGATAAACCAGCAGCAATAATAACAGCTTGTAGCAAATATGGATTTGCTGCACCATCAGCGAGTCTGAGTTCAAAACGACCCGGCGCAGGTACGCGAACCATATGCGTTCGATTATTTCCTGTCCAAGTTACGGTATTCGGCGCCCAAGTTGCGCCTGATGCTGTCGTCGGCGCATTAATACGTTTATAACTGTTTACAGTAGGATTGGTAATGGCTGTCATCGCGCCAGCGTGCCTAATTATCCCGCCAAGAAAATACTTTCCTTGTTTAGAAAGACCAACCTCGCCCGTTTGACCGGTTCCTATTCCTTTAAATTTATTATTTACTGCCTTTTGACCTAGGTTATCCCAAACTGAAATATGTGCGTGACAGCCATTACCCGTTAAACCTTCAATAGGCTTTGGCATAAAGGTTGCTCTTAAACCATGTTTCTCAGCAACAGACTTGACCATAAACTTAAAAAAAGAATGCTTGTCTGCCGTCTGTAAAGCATCATCAAATTCCCAGTTAATCTCGAACTGGCCGTTGGCGTCTTCATGATCCGTCTGATATGGTCCCCATCCAAGATCAAGCATATATTCACATATTTCGCGCACAACATCATAACGACGCATTAAAGCCTGTTGGTCATAACAAGGCTTCTCAGCTGTATCAAATCGATCTGAAATCTGATCGCCTGTAGGCGTCAGTAAATGAAACTCCGCTTCAATGCCTGACTTAACGTAAAGACCATCATCCGTTGCCTTTTTTATAATTCGCTTAAGGACATTTCGCGGCGCTTGTTTGACTATTGAATCATTCATTATGCAATCACTGGCAACCCAAGCGATTTCTGGCTTCCAAGGGATCTGAATAACAGATGTCGAGTCGGGTATCGCAAGCATATCAGGATGAGCCGGCGTCATATCCAACCAAGTTGCAAAGCCTGCAAAGCCTGCCCCATCTTGTTGCATATTTTCAATTGCTTGCGTCGGTACTAGCTTGGCACGCTGTACACCAAATAAATCGGTGAAAGAAATCATAAAAAACTTAATTTGGTTTTCTTTTGCAAAAGCTTTCAAATCTATTGTCATGATTAACTTCCTCGAAAATTGTGCCCTTTAAATGATATTATTTTTATCTTCCCGCTTTCATCAATAATTCAAATCTCAAATTTTCCAGGATACCAGTCTGTTCCTGCTAAAGGCACGCGCGCCATTGCCGCTGCCTCTAATGTCAAAGCACAAAGATCTTCAGGCTCTAAATTTCGAAGATTATTATGCCCACATGCTCGTGCAATTGTTTGCGCTTCAAGTGTCATAACCTTAAGATAGTTTCGAAGTCGTCTTCCACCTTCAACTGGGTTTAATCTTTCGGACAATTCTGGATCTTGTGTGGTAATACCAGCTGGATCTTTCCCTTCATGCCAATCATCATACGAATCCGCAGTGGCGCCAAGTCTTTTATAATCTTCTTCCCACCTTGGATCATTTTCACCGAGCGCAATAAGCGCAGCTGTCCCAATAGATACGGCGTCAGCACCAAGAGCTATAGCTTTGGCAACATCAGCGCCATTACGAATGCCGCCAGAAATAACGAGTTGTACTTCTCGATGTACGCCTAACTCTTGAAGTGCCTGTACAGCTGGGTGAATACAAGCCAATGTTGGTAACCCAACATGTTCAATAAAAACATCTTGTGTTGCCGCAGTTCCACCTTGCATACCATCTATCACAACAACATCAGCACCAGCTTTCACAGCTAAAGTAGTATCATAATACGGTCGGGTTGCACCAACTTTAACATAAATTGGAATTTTCCAACCTGTGATTTCCCGCAATTCAAGAATTTTAATTTCCAAATCATCAGGCCCAGTCCAATCGGGGTGACGACAAGCTGAACGCTGATCTATCCCTTTGGGTAATGTACGCATTTCCGCAACACGGTCTGAAATTTTCTGACCAAGTAACATACCACCGCCTCCAGGTTTCGCACCCTGGCCAATCACAATTTCAATCGCATCAGCCTTACGAATATCATCCGGATTCATTCCATACCGTGACGGCAAATATTGATAAACCAAAATTTCGGAATGCGCGCGTTCCTCCGCGGTCATCCCACCATCTCCAGTCGTTGTAGATGTGCCCGCTAATGACGCACCGCGGCCCAACGCTTCTTTTGCATTGCTTGAAAGAGCACCAAAACTCATCCCGGCAATAGTTATTGGAATTTCTAAAGCAACGGGATTTTCGGCAAAACGTGTTCCAAGCAAAACCGATGTTTCACAAAACTCCCTGTAGCCCTCAAGCGGATATCGACTGATACTCGCTCCAAGAAAAAGTAAATCATCGAAATGTGGTACACGACGTTTTGCTCCACCACCCCGAATATCGTAAATTCCTGTTGCAGAAGCACGTCTGATTTCGGCGTTAACTTCTTTGGTAAATGTTGCTGACTCAATCGGTTTAGTTTGAGGGATCGTGCCATCTTTCATGTCATCATTTTGGTCTATTCTCAAAATTGTTCATTCAACTCAAAAGAGCCACTCCTTTAATAAGCATTATCAATACTAAAATTATAAAGTTTTCGAGCAGAACCAAATCTTTTAAAATCCTCTACGGCTACTTTGATATTAGATTGATCCAAAAGAGATTGAAGATTTGACATTAATAGAGCCACTCCTTTAATAAGCATTATCAATACTAAAATTATAAAGTTTTCGAGCAGAACCAAATCTTTTAAAATCCTCTACGGCTACTTTGATATTAGATTGATCCAAAAGAGATTGAAGATTTGACATTAATGCTGAATTCATTTCCTTTTCAACGCAATCAACACCAAGACTTTTGACAGAGCCTCGGACAAAAATATTGGCCTCATAAAGTGAGTCACCTAATGCTTCTCCAGCGTTTCCACAAACCACAAGATTTCCAGATTGCCCCATAAAAGCCGACATATGCCCAATATTTCCTTGAACAACAATATCTATACCTTTCATTGAAATACCACACCGTGAACTCGCATTACCTCTAATGAGGAGAAGACCACCATGTCCCGTTGCTCCTGCATACTGACTAGCATCACCCTCCACAATTACAGTACCTGACATCATGTTCTCAGCAACACCGGGACCGACTGATCCTTCAATTCTTACAGTTGCTAATTGATTCATTCCGGCGCAATAATATCCGGTAGATCCTTTAATAGTGACTTCAATTGGTGCCTTTACTCCAACAGCAATTGCATGACTTCCTTTAGGATTAATGATTTCCCATCTAGTTTGATTTGTATCAATTTCCTGTTCTTGAAGTGCTTTATTCAAACCTCTTAATCCATTCGCAACAATGTCATATTTTTGCATATTAATGATTCCAAAAATAAACAGTTGCGGGTTCTGGTTCCCATACTTCCGCAGTTTCTATCTCTGGAAGATGAACCAAAGCACGATATTCACTTCCAAACGCTACATATTGATCTGTCTCAGCGAGTACCGCTGGCTTACAAGCAATTGGGTCACGGACAACACCAAACCCATTTTTAGTTCCAACTACAAAAGTAAAGAAACCATCAAGGTCTCGCAAACTATTTGCCAGAGCTTCATCAAGTGAATCTCCATTTTGCATTTTCCAAGTTAAATAAGCAGCGCCAACCTCAGTATCATTCATAGATTCGATGCGTAAACCTTTACGGATCAATCTTCGACGCAATGAATTATGATTGCTCAACGAACCATTATGTACAAGACACTGATCTTTACCCGTTGAAAAAGGATGTGCACCCTCTGTGGTTACTGCAGACTCTGTTGCCATACGTGTATGTCCCACCGCATGGCTGCCGCACATTTCGGATAAATGAAACCTGCTGGCGACCTGTCGTGGTTCTCCAACTGCTTTATAAATCTCGATAGATTCGCCTTCTGATATTACCCGTAGATTCATGCTTGAATTTAAAATTACATTACGCACAGCGTCTGATTTAGACGCGTTGACTGTTAATACAGCATGACTATCGTTACGTTGAAGAATTATTGATTCGTCAATTTTTTTTAACAACTCATCTTTTAATGTTTTGAAATCAAAATCTGAGCTATCAGACTGCACAGTAATTTTAATGCGACCACTTTTTGGTTTCCCATAAACAGCGATACCTGCACTATCTGGACCACGGTCTGTCATTGAGATCAGCATGCCTTCTAAAAGATTCCCAAGCCGTTCTTTTAGCGCTTGATCTTTTAAAAAAAGACCGACAATTCCACACATTCAAGCAAACCTTTAAAAATCTACCTTAAATGCATTTAGCTAAAGCTATTAATAAAGTCCACATTCTGAGACAACTTTATCTTTCTATAATAATGTTAGCTTCAATATTGATCTTAATTTTTCTGATACCAAAATCTTTTTCTTTTACATTCATTTTTTAAAAAATTATCGGAAATTCTAAGCTAGATTATATAAAAACTGAAATACGCCCCTCTTTCACATCGACACAGATTACGAATAAAATATCACCGAGAAAATAATAATCTCGTAAGGGAAATTCAAAAGATGATTGCTTACATTTTCAAATTATTGAACAAACAAATCAATAAATCTTAACAGGCAACTACCCCTGAAACTCAACCAATAAAAAAGACTAAAACGTATCGCCGACAGGTTTTTCTTGATTACTCATGTCCTAAAAAGAAAATTCTAATTCATTCTAATTTACCAATTAATGCCTTAATTAACGGTAACACATTTAGCAAAGAATTAAACACTTCCAAAAACACCGTGAATTAACGGCGTAAATAAACATAATAGGCGCCATCACCACCATGTTTTGCGTGTGCAGGACATGCGTACAAAATTAACTTTGATAGCGATGGTTGCTCTAACCACTGAGGTAAATTCCGTCGTATCACGCCTCTGGAAACCTCCATCAGCTTTTCACTACCCGTCAAACTGCCTTTACCAGAAATAATTAATAGCAATCTGAGACCAGCATTTCTTGACATAGGAATAAACTGACAAACCGCTGAATGCGCTTGTTCTAACGTCATACCATGAAGATCAATACGTTGTTCAGGCGACATCTTGCCCTTTTTCATTAGAGATAATTTCTTCTTATCCATCTTAAGATGGACCGTCTTGCCTTTATTGATCATAAAGGACGCAAAATGAGATGCTTGCTTCTTTTGCTCAGCTTTCTCACCAATTCGAAATGATTCAATCTTAGCTAAATCAGAATATTCTGAAAATGACCGTAAGTCCTCTTCTGACTTATTCCGCGCAGAACATTTTTTGAGAGGCTTATCATATTCTTTTAATGGCTTATCGTCTTTGACAATTTTTTGCCAGAGCGAAATTTCCTCTTCCCGTAGCTTCCGGCCCACAATACTACCCCTTTTACCAAACTAATCCTCAACCTCGCTAATCAGAAAAAAATAAGCTCGCTTGGAAGAACTTAAGTCGTTGTTGCAATCAGTATCCAATTAGGATTCTCCTCATTCATAAAACGTTCAAAAACCCAAGTGTCTCTTTGTCGCTTGATTTCCTTCGGATCTCCTTCAACAATTTCTCCCTCTTTTTTTCGTACAACCGACGTCAACTCACTCACAAATCGCATTGTAATTTGCGCGGACTTTTCTTTGAAGTTATATTCAGCCGATTTTATACTCGCTTCCCTTATGCCAATGAATTCAGCATCAATTACAAGGTCTTTTTTATGGCGGTCAGAAATCACTTTGCTAAATATTTTATGTATTTCATCACTTATTAACCCTTCAACGTGTTCAATATCTCCAGCCTCGAATGCCATCACAATCATTTCATAAGCGTCTCTCGCACCTTGGATAAAAGTGTTTACCGAAAATGAGGGGTCAACAAGTTTCATTTCTAACAATGCATTCGCATCATTACTTCCCTCTTCAAAGTGATCAAGCACATCATGATCTGTGTCGTCGTTTTCAATAACTTCAAATTTACGTGCTGATTCTGTGTTCTGAGTTCGTTGAACTTGAGGTCGCTCAAAGCCTTCACGCGTTCCAAGCACATTCCTAAGCTTCAAAATTAGGAAAAGGGCTACGCCAGCCAAAACCAAAATCTGAATTAAATTACCATTCATTCGACTGCTCTTTCGGATATTAACAATTTATGACATACATTGTTATATGTAAGTATTATGATCAATAAGTCTACAAAATTAACCTTTATAAACAGTGAACATAGATAATTCCTTATATTAATGTCTGAAAAAGACCTTAAATCTATAGTTAACTCGCTGAAAAGTTGACTTGATTGTCATTTCTGGTAAAGCTTGCTGATATTTGGTCAATATCTCTAGATAACTACCAAGACTTTCTTCTACACGGCAAATTTTCACCAGTTTTGAAAAACGGCAATACAATTATGCGAAAAAACTTCAATACACAAACTTAACCTTAGCACAACAGCTCTACCAAAAACTTAAAAATTATATACTTCCGAGCCACTTGCAAAAGCCAGCGAATTTTTTTTGATTGTGATGGCTGAAGAAAAGGTTCGATAAGATTTCAGCAGCCGCTCAATGAATCCAAGTCCCCTGAAGCCGATTTATTCGACAAAATCAGCTCACATCATCAACATAGTGGGCGTCATGCGAACATCCGCGCAAGCGGAACTCGTGGGCTTGCATGCCCACGCCAAAGATAGAATGAAGGGTGCTGTCATGTGCGCAGTCTGAGCAACTGATCAACAGTCAGGGCGAAAATACCGAAAAACAAATGACACGCAACCTTCGCCGCACCCCGAACCCGGAGATGACGACCCCCATAGCTGTCCTTTAACGCCGCGTTCACCCGCTCAACACGGGAGCGTTGCTTGAACCGCTCTTTGGACGGGTCAACATGACCCGCTGAGCGTCAAGCAAGGGCCTCAAGACGCAGATGCTCTCGCAGGGCCGCATTCCGGCGAGGGTTCGGGTCAATGATGGCCACAGGCCCTGATTGAGAAGCATGCCGATGACTCTCCGTACAATCATAGGCAGCATCCATCAGTTCATCACAATAAGAAACCCGACGGGCACTCATCTGTGCCAATGGAATAGCGGCTTGACTGTCATGCAGGGATGCAGAAGACAGCTCACCGGAATATCCCCGTCTGCCGCATCAATAGGGAGTTTAGTGCCATGCCAACTTACTGTATGACCTTTGGCATGGCGTTTTGTCCCTGTATCACAGGCAGTGGGAAGAGATGCAATCATCTCTTTAAGACATTATGGATTGACCTGCCCTTGCCCATTGTTCATGCTTCGGTGCGTAATCCGTTTCAGCACGGGACGGAAAAAACGAAAGG